>DASVQP010000021.1 GCA_036389135.1 Longimicrobium sp. | reverse complement strand
GGGAACCTGGACTCGCGCACCTCGGAGGAGATCATGGCGCTCTTCCACCGGCTGCACGCGGAGGGGCAGACCATCATCATGGTGACGCACGAGCCGGACATCGCGGCGCACGCGGACCGGGTGGTGATGCTCAGGGACGGCATCATCGCCAGCGACCGCAGGCAGACGCGCGTGCCGGTGGGCGTGCTGGCCGCGCGCCCCGAAAGCGCCCTCTCGGAGGTCTGATGAACGCCCGCGAGGCGGTGCGGATCGCGCTCTCCATGATCCGCGCCAACAAGCTGCGCGCCTTCTTCACCGTGCTGGGCACGGTGGTGGGCGTCACCTTTCTGATCGCCGTCATCACCCTGATCACGGGGATGAACGCGTACATGAAGGAGGAGTTCGCGGGAAAGATCCTGGGCTTCAACACCATCAACGTGCGCCGCCTCCCCTCGGTGGGCGGCGGGCCGGTGGACGAGGCGATGTGGCGCGAGTGGCAGCGGCGCCCGCGGCTCACGCAGGACGACGCGCGCTTCCTGGAGGAGCGGGTGCAGACCCCCGGCCTCCTTTCGTACGCGCACGACGCGGACGGCAAGGTGGGCGACGGGCGCGGCAAGGTGGTGCAGGGGGTGAACATCATCGCCGCGTCGGCCAACTTCTTCAACGTGCGCGACCTCAAGATCGCGCGCGGCCGCACCTACACCGAGAGCGAGGCCGAGCGCGGCGTGCCCGTGGTGGTGCTGGGCGAGGAGGTGGCGAAGAAGCTCTTCGAAGGCCTCCCGGTGCTGGGAAAGGAGGTGCGGATCCAGGGCTTCCCCTTCCGCGTCATCGGGGTGATGGAGGAGCAGGGGTCGCTCTTCGGGATGTCGATGGACCGCATGGTGGTGGCGCCGATCCGCTCGCCCCTCAACGGCTCGCTCTTCCGCAACAACATCGTGGAAGACATCTACTTCCGCGTGCCGGAAGCGAGCCTGATGGCGCGCGGCCAGAGCGAGCTGGAGGGGCTGATGCGGGTGCGCCACCGCCTTCGCCCTGGCGTTGAGAACGACTTCATGCTGGAGACGGCCGACGAGGCGCTCGGCTTCTGGGACAAGATCTCCAAGTTCCTCCTGCTGGCGCTGCCGCTCCTCGTGGCGGTGTCGCTGGTGGTGGGCGCGGTCGTCATCATGAACATCATGCTCGTGTCCGTAAGCGAGCGCACGCGCGAGATCGGGGTGCGCAAGTCGCTGGGCGCGCGCCGCAAGGACATCCTCCTCCAGTTCCTGGTGGAGGCGGGGACCCTCTCGGGCGCGGGCGGGCTGCTGGGGATCGGCTCGGGGATCGCGCTGGCGTACGCCGTCTCGGCCATCTCGCCGATTCCGGCGCGGGTGTCGCCCGGCTCCATCTTGCTGGCCATCGCGCTGGGGATCGGGGTGGGACTGATGGCGGGGGTGTACCCGGCCTACCGCGCCTCGCGGCTGGACCCCATCGTCGCCCTGCGGGCGGACTGAGGAGCGATGAACGTTACTTCCACGCGCGAGGGGATCGGCATCGCCCTCGACGCACTGCGCTCCAACAAGGTCCGCGCCTTCCTCACCATCCTGGGGATCGTGATCGGCGTGGCGACCGTGATGAGCATGGCGGCGGTGATCACCGGCTTCCGTGCCATGGTGATGGAGGGGATCGAGTCGATCGGCCCCAACAACTTCATCGCCTCGCGCTTCGACCCCACGGCGCTCACCTTCAGCGGCGACGGGCAGGACCCCACGGAGGGCAAGCCGCCGCTGACCTTTGCCGACGCGGAGATGCTGGAGGCGCTCCCGGCGGTGCGCACGGTCGCCACCTCCATCGACGCGGGCGGCGAGGTGCGCATGGGCTCGCGCGCGGTGAGCGGCGTGCAGATCATGGGGCGCTCGTCCGACTGGGTGGAGTACTCCAAGGGCGACTTCCTGCGGGGGAACAACTACCTGTCGGTGCACGACCAGCGCGCCTCCAACATCGCCGTGCTGTCGCCGGACCTGGCGGAGCAGCTATTCCCCGCCTCGGACCCGGTGGGGCGCACGGTGCGCATCAAGGGCCGCGAGTTCCACGTAGCGGGGGTCTACAAGCTCAAGGACAACATCTTCGCCTCGGCGATGAAGAACTGGGTGGTCGTCCCCGCCACCACGGCCATCAAGGACCTGGGCGCCAACAAGGAGTGGATGGACTTCCTGGTGGTCACCGAGCGCGGCTTCACCCAGGAGCGCGCGATGGACGACGTGACCGCCGCCCTGCGCAGCGCACGCGGCCTGCGCCCGGCCGAGGAGAACAACTTCGCGCTGATCCGGCAGGAGGCGTTCAAGAAGATGTTCGACCGCCTCACCGGCGTCTTCTTCATCGTGATGGTGGTGCTCTCGTCGATCGGCCTGATCGTGGGCGGCGTGGGCGTGGTGGGGATCATGATGATCTCGGTGACGGAGCGGACGCGCGAGATCGGCGTGCGCAAGGCGCTGGGCGCCAAGGCGAGCGAGATCCTCTGGCAGTTCTTGGTGGAGTCGGTGACGGTGACGGTGATCGGCGGCGCCATCGGGCTGGCGGTGGCCACCGCGTTCGCCGGGCTGATCACGGCGCTGACGCCGGTCAACGCCACCATCCCGCTGTGGGCGATCTTTGCGTCGATCATGGCCTCGGGCGGCGCGGGGATCGTGTTCGGGCTGTACCCGGCCAACAAGGCCGCGCGGCTGGACCCGGTGGAGGCGCTGCGGCACGAGTAGAGGGAGCCTCCAGGCCCCCTCCCCCGCTCGTCACCTCGCGGCCCCTCCCCCAATAACTACCTGGGGGAGGGGCGGTTGGCACGTATCCGCGTGTTGCGCGGGGGGCGGGGTGGCGGCATCTTCGGGCGGTCAATAGTGAACCGTTTCCGCAACGCGATCTGGATCCGTGAGCGAAGCTTCAGAAGAGACCGCGGTGGACCTGCTGGCCATCGCGGCGCACCGCGACGACGTGGAGCTGCTGGCGGGGGGAACGATCGCCCGCGCCGCGTCGCAGGGGTACCGCGTGGGGATCCTGGACCTGACGGCGGGGGAGACGGGGACGGATGGGAGCGCCGAGTTGCGCGGGCGGGAGGCGGAGGCGGCGGCGCGGGTGATGGGCGTGGCGGTGCGGCGCAACGCCGGGCTCCCCGATGCCGGGCTGCAGAACACGGCGGAGACGCGGCGCATCGTCGTGGAGCTGGTGCGCGCCTTCCGGCCGCGCGTGGTGATCCTCCCCTACCCCAACGGGCGCCACCCCGACCACCGCATCGCGTCGCAGCTCGGCTACGATGCCTGCTTCCTGGCGGGCCTGCGGCGCTTCGACGCCCCCGGCGAGCCGCACCGCCCGCACAAGCTCCTGTACGCGCTCGCCTTCCGTGAGGACGCCGTCAAGCCGAGCTTCGTGGTGGACGTCACCGCGCAGATGGACACCAAGATGGAGGCCATCCGCTGCTACGCCTCGCAGTTCGACGGCAAGACGTGGGGCGGCGAGGTCTTCCCCGGCGGCGACCGCCCGCTCTACGACCAGGTGCGGATGCACGCCGCGCGCTACGGCTCCCTGATCCGCACCGAGTACGGCGAGCCCTTTTACATCGCCGAGACGATGGAGGTGGAGGACGTGGTGGGGCTGTCGGTGCGGAGCATTTAGCTGGGGCGAGTGAACTCGCGGCAACAACAGCACAAAGTCCGCCTTCGCGGACTCGGGGGCGAGATCCGTCCGGCGTGCGCTGTCCGCGGCGTCCACGCGGCGCCGGTAGGGGCGCGATTCATCGCGCCCACCCTCTGCGCGCCTCGAGCCGTGCCCAACGCACGGATCCGGTAGGGGCAGACGCGCCTTCCGTGAGGGGCGCCTTACCAGGAGCGAATGAATTCGCCGCTGGAACCACGCGAAGTCCGCCTCCGCGGACTCCGGGTCAGATGCCGCGTTGCACGAGCCGGCTTCAGCCGCCTTCCCGTAGTTCCAGCCGGGGGCTTCAGCCCCCGGTGATGAGGCACCGGTCCCCGCACCACCCGGTGCGTTCAGCGCGCGGTGCTCCGGGTATGGTCTCCCGTCTCCGCAGCCGGATCCGCACCGGCGCAGTGCACCTCGATGACGAGGCGCTTCCAGCTCGGCACGTCGTGGCCGTGGACGCGGAGGGCGCGGGCCGAGGCCTTGCCGCCGCGCAGCAGCCAGACGGCGAGCCACTGGTTGATCTCGGGCGGAAGGTGGCCGACGGGGTCGCCGCTGGCGCGGTGGACCCACACCATCGGGTCGTCCTCCATCGGCGGGTCGGGGATCAGGAGGAGCGGGTCGCCTTCCACCACGGCGTCGAGCTGCGCGGCACGCTCGGCGAAGATGGTGCCGTGCACCGTGGTGCGAAAGATGGCCGGCTGCGCCTCGGGAAGCGGCGGGATCATGGCGGTAGCGGCAGGGCGGAGCGACGTTTCGTTTCGGGAATGTACCCGCGCCGGATTCCGGGTCAAGGCGCGCCGCGCGCGAAACCAAATGGCGAGTGGCGTTTATCAACCGTGCGCTCGCACCCCTGGAAGCATGGACACTCCCATTTACCTCGACTACGCGGCCACCGCGCCCCTCCGCCCAGAGGCGCGCCGCGCGCTGCTGGAGGTGCTCGACGTCACGTGGGGGAACCCGTCCAGCGTGCACCGCTGGGGCCGCGAGAGCCGCGCCCTGCTGGACGACGCGCGCGCACGGCTGGCCCGCCTGATCGGCGCATCGCCCGCGGAGATCGTCTTCACCCGCGCCGGCACCGAGGCGGACAACTTGGCGGTCCTGGGCCGCGCGCGGACGCTCCCCGGCGCCCCGGTCGTCTGCTCGGCCGTGGAGCACAGGGCGGTGCTCGCCGCCGTGCGCGAGGCGGGCGCCCCGGCTGTGATCCTCCCGGTGGACGAGCACGGAGTCGTCCGTCTGGAAGCGCTCGATGAGGCGCTCGCGGCGGGGCCGGCGGTGGTGTCCGTGATGTGGGCGAACAACGAGACGGGGGTGGTGCAGCCCGTGGCCGAGATCGCGGAGCGGTGCGCCGCGGCGGACGTCGCGTTCCACTCGGACGCGGTACCGGCGCTGGGGCGGCTCCCCGTTCGCGCTGACCAGGTGCCGGCGGCGATGCTGTCGTTCAGCGCGCACAAGGTGGGTGGCCCCAAGGGGATCGGCGCTCTCTTCGTACGCCGCGGCACCCGCATCGCGCCGATGGTGCACGGTGGCGGACAGGAGCGCGGCCTGCGCCCCGGTACCGAGGACGTGGCGGGCGCCCTCGCCTTCGCCGCCGCCGCGGAGGCCGCCGAGGCGGAGCGCGAGACATCCATGCAGCGCTTAGGCACCCTGCGCGACCGTTTGGAAGCCGGGCTGCGCGAGCGCGTCCCTGGCATCCAGGTCAACGGCGCGGGCGCGGAGCGGCTCGCGAACGTGAGCAACCTCTCCGTCCCCGGCGCGGACCCGGAGATGCTGCTCGTGGGGCTGGACCTGGAGGGGATCGCCGCGTCGTCCGGCTCGGCGTGCTCCAGTGGCGGCGTGCAGCCCTCGCACGTCCTGCTGGCGATGGCGATTCCGCCCGAGCTGGCGGGGCCGTCCGTGCGGTTTTCGCTCGGCTGGGGTACGACGGAAGCGGAGGTGGAGCGGGTGCTGGTGGTGTTTCCGCGGGTGGTGGAGCGGGTGCGGGGGTAGGGGGCCCTCACCCCCGGCTCGTTACACTCGCCTGCCCCCTCTCCCGATAACAGGAGAGGGCTGCGCCCTCCGTTATCGAGAGAGGGGGCGGAAGGCAGGGGCAGGGCGCGGTCAAATTCAGCAGATGCGGGGATCACGATGGAGAAGCGGACCGTTCTGGTCGCGATGTCGGGAGGGGTGGATTCGTCGGTGGCGGCGGCGCTGCTGGTGGAGCAGGGGCACCGCGTGATCGGCGTGACCATGAAGACCTTCTGCTACTCCGAAGCGGAAGGGAACGGCCCCGGCAAGAGCTGCTGCGGGCTGGACGGGATCATGGATGCGCGGAGCGTGGCCGACCGGCTGGGGATTCCGCACTACGTCTTCGACGTGGAGCGCGAGTTCACGCGCGACGTGATCGACGACTTCGTGCAGGAGTACGCCGCCGGGCGCACTCCCAACCCCTGCGTGCGCTGCAACGGCAACACCAAGTTCCGCGACCTCCTTCGCCGCGGCGCCATGCTGGGGTGCGACGCCATCGCCACGGGGCACTACGCGCGCATGGGCACCGACGCTGATGGCCGGGCCGTGCTGCTGCGCGGGGTGGATGCCAAAAAGGATCAGAGCTACTTCCTCTGGGCGCTCCCGCCGGAGATCCTCCCGAAGCTGATGTTCCCGCTGGGCGAGTTCACCAAGCCCGAGGTGCGCGAGAAGGCGCGCGAGCTGGGCCTCTCCACCGCCGAGAAGCCGGAGAGCATGGAGATCTGCTTCGTGCCCACGGGCGACTACGTGGACGTGCTGGAGAAGCGATTGGTGCCCGGCCACGCCGCCCTCGCGCCGGGCAAGCTGGTGACCACGAGCGGCGAGGTCATCGGCGAGCACTCCGGCTACGCGCGCTACACCGTCGGACAGCGGAAGGGGCTCCCGGGCGGGCGCGGGCTCCCGCTCTACGTCCTCGGCTCGCGCCCGGCGACGCGCGAGGTGGTCGTGGGCTCGCTGGCGGAGCTGGAGCGCGACGATGTGGTCATCGCGGAGCTGAACTGGCTCGCGCGGGCGCCGGAGGTGGGCGCCGGCATACAGGTGCAGATCCGCAGCCGCGCAGCCGCCGTCCCCGCTACGGTGCGCGCGCTCACGGACGGCGCCATCGAGCTTGCCCTGGACGCGCCGCAGCGCGCGGTGACGCCGGGGCAGTCCGCGGTGCTGTTCGATGGTGAGGTCGTGCTGGGAGGCGGACGGATCGCTGGGTAGGAGGCCCCCTCCCCCCGACCCCCTCCCCCACCTGCGGGGGCGCAGGGCGGGTGAGGGGAGACTACGCCCCTGTCGCGCAGTTCGCGGCAGGGGCTTGATACGTTGTGAATGCTCGCGATGCTGCCGCTGGCGACGTGAGTCCGCGGAGGCGGACTTCGTGTGGGTCCAGCGGCGAATTCATTCGCTCCTGAACACGTTCGCCGCAGGCTGGTAGGTAAGGCCGTACCCAAGGGGGAATAGCGGGGGGCCGGCGCCCGCGCCAAGGGGGAGCTGGTCCATGGAGCGGGGCCAGGTGTAGGGGAGGCGGCCCGTGGGGGCGTAGTCTCCGAACAGGACATCCGCTACGCCGTCGCCCTCGGTGCCGGGGAGCCAGGCGGCGAGGAAGGCGTCGGACTGGTCGAGGGCGCGGCCCAGGATCATGGGGCGGCCGGAGACCAGGACCACGACCACCGGGATCCCCGCGGCGCGCGCGTTGTCGACGGCGGTGAGGTCCGCCTCGTCAAGCGAGAGGTCCTGCCGGTCGCCCTTCATCTCCGCGTACGGCGTCTCGCCGATCACCACCACCACGGCGTCGGCGCCGGCGGCTCCGGAGGCGTCGGGGGAGTAGGTGATCTCGGCGGCGGGGGCGGCGCGGCGGAGGGCGGCGAGGATGGTGGTGCCGCCGGGGGTCACCGGGCCGGTCTTCCCCTGCCAGGTGATCGTCCACCCGCCGGACTGGTTGCCGATGTCGTCCGCGCTCTTCCCGGCGACGTGGATGCGGCGCGCGGACTTCGACAGCGGGAGGACGCGGTGGGCGTTCTTGAGGAGCACCATCGACTCGCGCACCGCCTGCCGCGCCACCGCCCGGTGCTCCGCTCCGCCAAAGCGCCGCTCCAGCGCCCGGTCCGCGCGGAAGTCGTAGCGCGGCTCCATCAGCCCCATCGCCAACTTCACACGCAGGATGCGCGTCACCGCGTCGTCGATGCGCGACATCGGCACGCGGCGCTCGTGCACCAGCTGGGTGAGGAGCTGGATGAACTCGCGGTAGCGCTCGGGCACCATCACCATGTCGATCCCGGCGTTGATCGACATCGCGATCGCCGTCTTGTAATCGTCGTGCACCTGGTCGACGGCGTTGTAATCGGAGATCAGGAAGCCGTCGAAGCCCATCTCCTCCTTCAGCACCTCGGTCAGCAGGCGGCGGTCGCCGGTGACCTTGATGCCGTTCCAACTGCTGTAGGAGGGCATGATGGCGGCCGCGCCGGCGTCGATGGCGGCGCGGTACGGGTACAGGTGGACGCGCCGCAGCGTCTCCTCGTCCATCCGCGCGTCGCCCTGGTCGAGACCCTTCTCCACGCCCGTGCCCGCGAGGGTGCCGCCGTCGCCCACGAAGTGCTTGGGGGTGGCGGCCACACGGAGCGGGCCGCGCAGGGTGCTCCCCTGGAAGCCGCGCACCGCCGCCGCACCAAGGAGCGAGACGAGCTCGGCGTCTTCGGAGAAGCCCTCGTATGTGCGCCCCCAACGGATGTCGCGCGGCACGCAGATGCAGGGCGCGAACGTCCAGTTCACCCCCATGGCGCGCGTCTCCGCCGCGGTGATCTCGGCGATGCGGCGGACGAGGCGCGGGTTGCGCGTGGCGCCGAGGCCGACGTTGTGGGGGAAGATGACCGCGCCCAGCACGTTGTTGTTGCCGTGCACGGCGTCGATGCCGTAGAGGAGCGGGATGCGCAGGCGGGTGCGATGTGTGCGCGCCTGGAGCGACTCGTACCGGTCACGCCACGCCTCCAGCGTGTTCCCGCCCGGCGGATCGGAGTCGCCGCCGCTCAGGATGGAGCCGAGGAAGAGGTTCTCCACGTCAGACGAGTCGCGGATGAACTGCTGGTCCGCCTGCGTCATCTGGCCAACCTTCTCGGCCAGCGTCATCCGCTTCACCAACGCGCGGGCGCGGGCGTCGAAGCGCATCAGCATGGAAGGCGGCGTCGTTGGCTCCGCCGGGCGCGGGGCGAGCGTCGCGGTGAGGAGGGCGCAGACCAGGAGCGCGGGGCGAAAACGGAAACGCGCGACCCCCGCTCTCCCCGTGGCATTGGGGGGAAGGGGTCGCGCGCTCGCGGCCGTGGCGGGGCGGATGGCGCTACTCCAGCTCGCGCGACTCGCGGAGCATCTGCCGGAGGGTCTCCTCCGGGTAGTCGTGGACCATCTCCTCGGCCTTCGCTTCGTCGGAGCCGCTGAGCTCCACGTAGCGGGGGCGGCGCGCCGGATCGGAAAGGCAGTTGAAGACCACCTTGGGGCTCGTGGGAAGGCCGAAGCGGCCGCCCGAGGCGTACGCTTCCCAGGTGACCAGGTTTTCGTCGGTGAAAGTTGCGCTCATCGTTCCTCGGTCAGTGCTTGAGCCCGGCCGTATCGGCGAACTCCTCGAACTTGCGCCGCTGCTCGTCCGTCAGCTCCTCCGGCAGGTCGACCATCACGCGGATGTACTGGTCGCCGCGCCGCCCGCCCTTCTCGATTCCCTGCCCCTTGATGCGGATGCGCTTCCCGTGCTGCGTCCCCGCCGGGATCTTGACGATGACGGGGTTCTCGTCGAGCGTGCGCACCCGCACCTTGGAGCCCAGCATGGCCTGGGCCAGGTTAACGTGCACGTCGCAGCTCACGTCCAGCCCGTCGCGCGTGAAGAAGCGGTCCGGCTGCACGCGGAAGGTGAGGATCAGGTCGCCCGCCGGCCCGCCGGCGGCGCCCTTCTCCCCCTGCCCCGCCAGCCGCACCCGCGAGTTGTTGTCCACGCCGGCGGGGACGGTGACGTTCACCGGCCGCACCTCGCGCACCTGGCCCTGCCCGCCGCAGCGGGCGCACGGGTCCGCGGGGACCTTTCCCCTCCCCATGCAGTTGGGGCACGGCCGGGTGACCCCGAAGCTCCCCCCGCCGAAGACGATGGTGCCGCTCCCCTTGCACTCCGGGCAGGGATTGACCTGCGTCCCCGGCTTGGCCCCGCTGCCGTGGCAGACCGTGCACTCCTCCGTCACCTGGAGCTGCACGGTGATCTTGCCGCCGCGCGCCGCGGTGCGGAACGGGATGTCGACCGCGTACTCGATGTTCTCGCCGCGCTGCGGGCCGGGGCGCCCGGTGCCGCGCTTCTTGGTGCCGCCGAAGTCGAACATCGAGCCGAAGATGTCGCCCAGCCCGCCCACGTCCAGGTCTTCGAAGGAGAAGGTCTGGCTGGTGGCGCCCCCCGCCCCCGGACGCGCGGCACCCGGCCGGAAGCCGCCGCCGCCCGTGAAGCCGCCCAGCCCGCCGAACTTGCGCATCTGGTCGTACTGCTTGCGCTTGGCGTCGTCGGAGAGCACGGAGTACGCTTCGGAGACCTCCTTGAAGCGCTCCGCGGCGGCCGCGTCGTTGGGGTTCGCGTCCGGGTGGTACTGCTTGGCGAGCTTGCGGTACGACTTCTTGATCGCGTCCGGGGTGGCGTTGTCCGCCACGCCCAGGATGCGATAGAAGTCCTTGGTCTGTGTGGCCATGGGGCCGCCCGTGTCAGCCGTTGAACTTGCGGACGACCACCCGGGCAGGGCGAAGGAGCAGCCCCTTGAAGCGGTACCCCTTCTGGAACACCTGCGCCACCGTGTCGTCGTCCTCGGCCGACGCGGCGGGGACGGTGGTCAGCGCCTCGTGGATGGCGGGGTCGAAGTCCTTCCCCTCCGCCTCCACGATCTCCAGCCCCGCGGACTCCATGGCGCGCAGGAACTTGCGCTCCACCATCTCCGCGCCCTCGTGCAGCGCGGAGGCGGCGGTGGTCGCGGGGTCGAAGTCGGCGATGCGCTGCAGGTCGTCGAACGGCTCCAGCAGCCGCTCCAGCAGCTGCGCCTGGGCGCGCACGAACGCCTCGGTGCGCTCGCGCTCCACGCGCTTGCGGTAGTTGTCGAACTCCGCCGCCAGCCGCAGGTGCCGGTCGCGCAGCGAGCTGAGCTCGGGGTCGCCCGTGGGCTGCGCGGGGGCCTCGGCCTCGCCGGCCTCGGGCTGCGCGTTGGTGTTCTCGGCGCCCGGCTGTGCGTCGGCGGCGCCGTGCTCGGTATGGTCGGTCATAAGGCGGTCTTATCCGCTGTGCAAAACGAGATCAGGGCCGCGGCGGCGCTCCTGCCGCGGCGCGAAACTGCATGGGTGCGGGTGGATGCCCGCGCCCTGGGTTGAGCAATCGTGGTGCCATGCGGGTGCGCCGATTTGGCAGCCCCCTCCCCCCGGCCCCCTCCCCCGCCTGCGGGGGCGCAGGGCGGGCGAGGGGGAGAACTCCGCCCACGGCGCGAGCCCCTCGTAGGGGCGGCCCCGCGTGGCCGCCCGTGCCCTCCCCCGCACCGCCCTCCGCTCACCGCGCCGACAACTCCCCCCTCTCTCGATAACAGAGGCGCCAGCCTCTCCTGTTATCGGGAGAGGGGGGCCGGGGGGGTGAGGGCCGCCTCCACCCACCCAACCACGTCACCGATCGGCCGCGCGCGGTCGGCCTCGTTCAGCACCTCGTGGCGCATCTCCGGGTAGTGGCGGATGGTGACGTCGCCGGGGAGCGACTCGGCGAAGCGCGTGACGGCGGCGGAGTCCACGATCTGGTCGTCGCCGGGGATCAGGACCAGCGTCGGGGGGTCGCGCAGGACGGAGCACTCGGCGAAGGCGGCCCTGGTGGCGGCGTGGAGCTCGGTGTAGAGGCGCGGCGTGACGCGGCTGTGGACGAGCGGGTCGTCGTGGTACGAGCGGACGTACGCTTCGTCCGTCGAGAGCTTCTCCGGGTGCACGCCGCTGGTGAAGGGGAGCTTCGGCAGCCAGCGCGAAAGGAAGCCGGAGATGGCGAGCTTCCACGCGGGGGCCTTGAGCGCGACACCCAGGAGCGGCGCGGAAAGGATCACCCCCAGCACCCCCGTCTCACGGTGCGCCTGGAGCCAGCGGATCACGATCAGCCCGCCCAGCGAGTGCCCCAGAACGAAGACCGGGAGGTGCGCGGGGAGCTTCTTGGCGACGGCTGCGCGAAAGGCTTCGAAGTCGTCGGAGAAGCGGGAGAAGCGGTCGACGTGGCCGCGCTGCCCTGCGGATCGCCCGTGGCCGCGGTGATCGAGGGCGGCCATCGTGATGCCGCGCTCCACCAGGGCGGCGGCGAAGGGGGCGTAGCGGCCCGCGTGCTCCCCAAGGCCGTGGGAGAGGAGGAGGACGGCGCGCGGGCGGGCGGCGGCCCAGGTCAGGTAGTGGATGCGGATGCCATCCGCCGCGCGGACCGAGGCGGAGACTGCGGCGGGGGGGAGCCCCGCCGGGGTCACGGAGCCTCCCTCCGCGACAGGTTCAGCGACCGAAAGGTGTTCAGGTACACGCCCAGCGAGTACACCGTCAGGATCACCGCCACCGCCAGCGTCACGATGGCGAACCAGCGGTGGAAGGGCACCCACATCCCGTCCCAGCTCGGCATTCCGATCCACCCCTTCTCGCGCGCGGCGGAGTGCAGGGCGTACCAGAAGATCGCCGCGCCCACGAAGATGTTCTGGAAGACGGCCTTCAGCTTCCCCGCGTTCCCCGCCGCCAGCACCACGCCGCGCTTGGCCGCGAAGCCGCGGAAGAGGGTGATGAAGAGCTCGCGCCCAAAGATCACCACCAGCACCCACACCGGCAGCACGCCGCCCGGCCAGGGGAAGGGCGTCGCGGGCTCCCAGCCGTGCGAGAGGAGGTAGAACGGCAGAAAGGTGGCGGCCAACAGGAGCTTGTCCGCCAGCGGGTCCATCAGCTTGCCGAAGTCCGTGATCAGGTTGCGGGAGCGGGCCAGGTGCCCGTCCCACATGTCCGAGAAGGCGGCGGCCAGGAAGACGATGAAGGCCGCGAGCCGCATCGCGAACCCGTCGTACATGATCATCGGCCCCACCACCAGCGCCAGCCCGATGCGGGCCAGCGTGATCGAGTTCGGGAGGTTCAGCGTGCTCATCGGCCCCTCAGCTGAGGGACTTGATGACCAGCTTGCTGACCGCCTTCAGCGTGTCGAACACCCCGATCCCGCGCACCCCCACCGCCTCGTAATAGGGGACCATCTGGGGGTTCAGCTGCTCCTGGAGCTCCTGGATCGACGAGATGTTGGGGAGGTCACGCTTGTTGTACTGGATGACGAACGGGATCTCGCGCAGGTCCAGCCCGTATTCGGAGAGGTTGTCGTACAGGTTGTGCATCGACTCCACGTTCGCGTCCAGCCGCTCCACCTGGCTGTCGCCCACGAACACCACCCCGTCCACCCCCTTCAGGATCAGCTTGCGCGAGGCGTTGTAGTACACCTGCCCCGGCACCGTGTACAGGTGGAAGCGCGTCTTGAAGCCGCGGATGCTCCCCAGGTCCACCGGCAGGAAGTCGAAGAAGAGGGTGCGCTCCGTCTCCGTGGCCAGCGAGATCAGCTTGCCGCGGGTGTTGGGCGCCACCTTTTCGAAGATGTACTCCAGGTTGGTGGTCTTGCCGCACAGCCCGGGGCCGTAATAGACGATCTTGCAGTTGATCTCGCGCGAGGCGTAGTTGATCATCGACATGGGGCCGCCTCCTTACAGGTCGCCGAAGAGGCGGTCGATCTCGTCTTCCGCCTCGTCGGTGAAGCCTGCCTCCATGTGCACGGCGGCCGCCGCCGTGCCGCTCCGCGCGAAGATCTCGTGGAACACCTCGCTCAGCTCGCGCACTACTCCCTTCACCTTGATGCGGATCATCCCCAGCGTGGTGCGGTTGTCGAAGAGGACCACCAGGATCACGCGCCGGGCGACGTCCGCCAGGTACATGGACTCGCGCTCGCCCTGGTGGAAGAGCGACGAGAACTCCGTCTCGCCGATCATGGTGGCGAGCTGGTCGTTGGCCGCGAAGTCCGCCGCCGCCAGCGACGCGAAGGCCACGGTGTCGAACTCGGGCTTCTCGCCCGACGTGGTCACGAGCTGACCCGCGCGGTCCACCAGGAGCGCGCAGCGTGCGTTGGAATCGTACAGAAACGACTGCAGCATCCGGTCGATGCGGTGGAAATCGGCTTCCGCAAGGGACCAGCTCGACGAACCAACCGCCATCACGCAACCTCCGTACGGGCGGAAAGGGATTCCTCGAGCTGCGCCAGCACCGCCGTGGCCCGCCGCCGCAGCAGCGGCCGCGGCTCCCACGCCAGGTAGTCGCGCAGGAGCAGGATCGTGTTCACCGACGCGGTCTCGGTGCCGATGTACTCGAGCGCGGCGAGGCGGCGGAGGGGGTGCGGGGAGAAGAGGTCCCGGCGGTGGCGGCTGATCTGGTCACGGACCAGGATGACGCCCACGGCCGCGGCCGCGGCTACGGCCAGCAGGGTGACGGCCGTGGTCTGGAGGATGCGCTTGCTTGCCATGGGCCCGGTAAGGTCTGTGCGGCGAGCCGGCGTCCCGGCCCGGCGACAAAGTAAGGGGCGGGGCTGAAAAGCGAAACTCCGCCCCTGGGGCGCGGTTCCATGCGAAAGGCGCGCCGCGGGGAGTGCGGTGCGGGAAGACGGCGGGAGAGGGGCGGCGGGCGTTCGTTTCGGTCATTGCGCGGAGGGAAACTGCAACTGCGGCCTCACACAGAGACACAGAGGGGTACGGAAAGAACTGCGAAAGGTGTTCTCTGTGGCTTCATCTCGCCCGTTGTGTTTCTGGATGGTGGAAAGAAATGAGGCGGCACCGTCACCCCGGTGCCGCCCCACCCAATTTCCTGAACGCAGCGCCACCCGATCCATGGTTCCGCGCCGGAACTCAGGCGCGGAGTGAAGGAAGCGATGCACGCCGCCGGCACGCGACTGGCCCATGTTCCTCTGCCAGATCCGTACGGATCGCGGCGCTGGGGCCGATCCGGTGTGAGTGGCGTCGGTCGTCTCCTTCACTTCGCGCCGCGCGATGGCTCGGAGGCAAGCTGCGGTGTAGCGCTTCGTTCAGGAAGTGAGCGGTTTTTCGTCAGGCATCGAATGCGCCTGCGTCAGAGCTCGCGCCTTCCGTTCAGCGCCTCGGCGATGGTGACGCCGTCCGCGTATTCCAGGTCGCCGCCGACGGGGAGGCCGCGGGCGATGCGGGTGACGCGGACGCCGAGGGGGGCGATCAGCTTGTTGAGGTAGAGGGCCGTGGCCTCGCCCTCCACGCTCGGGTTGGTGGCGAGGACGACTTCGCGCACGACGCCCGCGCCCACGCGGGTGAGGAGGGGGGAGACGTTCAGCTCGGCGGGGCCGATTCCGTCCAGTGGGGAGAGGCGGCCGCCGAGGACGTGGTAGACGCCGCGGTACTCGCCGGTGCGCTCGATGGCCATGATGTCGCTGGCTTCCTCCACCACGCAAAGGGTGGAGCCGTCGCGGCGGGTGCTGCGGCAGATCTCGCAGGGGCTCTGCTCGGTCAGGTTGCCGCACTCCGTGCAGGAGCGCACCCGCTCGCGCACCGTCTGGATGGCGCGCGACAGCTTGCGCGCCTCGTCCTCGGGTGCCTTCAGCAGGTGGAAGGCAAGGCGCAGCGCCGTCTTCCTGCCGATTCCGGGGAGGCGCGCAAGCTCGCCCACCAGCTCGTCGATGGCGGACAATCGCCCCTCAGGTGCCCGGGAAGGGGAACGGCAGCGACAGGCCGCCCGAGACGCGGCGCATCTCCTCGTCGTACAGCTCCTGCGCGCGCGTCTGCGCCTCGCTCACGGCGGCGAGCACCAGGTCTTCCAGCATCTCCACGTCGCCGGCCTGCACCACGGTGGGGTCGATCTTGATGGCGCGGATGCGGCCCCGGCCATCCGCGGTGGCGGTCACCATTCCGCCGCCGCTGGAGGTGGACACGGTCTTCTGCGCCAGCTCCGTCTGGAGCTGCGTGATGCGGGCCTGCACCTGCTGGCCCATCTCGAGGATCTGCTGGAAGTTGGTCATCTCACCATCACCGGGTGGAGAAAAAAGATGCGAGCGCATTCCGAATTCCCGCTGGGCGGGCTCGGAACGCGCGTTCATTCAACGAGCTCGAGGTCCCACGCTTGTACCGCCGCCGCCAGGGTCGGTTCCCCCTCCGCCAGCCGCCGCAGCCGGTCCTTTTTCGCGCTCTCCGCGGTGATGCGGCTGCCCCCTGGCTCCTCCACCGAGGCCGCCTGCCCGGCGCTGAAGACGAGCTTCACCTCGGCGCCGCCCATCCTGCGCGAAACGGCCTCCTCCAGCGGCTTGCGCGACGCGGCGCTCCCCATCCGCTCCAGCACCGGCGAGCCCGCGGGGAACTCCACCCGCACCTGGTTCCCCTGCACCGTGAAGCGGGCGGCGCGCAGGAAGAGGCTCATCCCGCCGGGGACGCCGTCTCCCTCCTGCAGCATCGATGCCCAGGCCCGCCGCACCCGCGCGGGGTCCAGCTCCGCGGTCCCCGGCACCGGGATCGGGAGCGGCTCAAGGTTGTGCCCGGACGGCGCCGGCCCGCGCTCCTCGTCGGGAAGCGGGATCGGCGGCAAGTCCATCTCCTCCTCGTGCCCGTTCGCCGCCGCGATCGCCGCCGCCGCGGCGCCGCGCTCCCAGGGTGGAACCGCTCGCTCACGGACGGCAGGGCGCTCCGCGGGGGCGGGCGCGGGTGGCGCGTACGCGGGAGCGGGCGTGTGCATCACGGGCACAGGCGCGGGAGCCGGCGCAGGCGTGGGGGCTGGCGCTTGCACCACGGGTGCGGGCGCGGGTGCACGCGGCGCGGGAGCGGGCGGGGCGTACGCGACGGGCTCGGGCGCGGGCGGCGGCGGAGCAGGTGCGGGCGGTGGCGCTACCGGGGCAGTGGGGCGGGCGGCGGGCTCAGTGGCCGGCCGCCCGCCCTGGACGTTTCCCCGGGACGTGCCTCCCGCCGGGGCGCCGCCCAGCGCGGCCAGCACGTCCTCCAGCACCACCGTGCTCTCCAGGTACGCGAACCTCAGCAGGAGGAGCTCGATCAGGATCCGCTGCTCCCCGCTCTTCCGGAAGCGGCCGTCCGCGTCCAGCTCGGCCACCTGCGACAGCATGCGCAGCAGGTCGCCGGGGGAGAAGCGCCCGGCCATCTCGCGCACCGCCTCGCGCTGGTACTGCGGCACCGACTCCGCCTCGCCGCCGCCCAGCCGCGTGATCAGGAGCGCGCGGAGAAAGTCGGCCAGGCCGCGGTAGAACTCGGCCAGGTCGTACCCCTCGTCCAGCATGCGCCCCACGAAGCGGAATACGTCCGCCGAGCGGCGCTCGGCGATGATGCCGAACAGCTCCAGGTATACCTCGGTCCCCACCAGCCCCAGCACGCGCCGCACGTCCTCGGCGGTCGGCGTCCCCTCGGTAAAGGAGAGGACCTGGTCCAGCAGCGAGAGCCCGTCGCGCATCCCGCCGTCCGCCTTCTGCGCGATGGGGAGGAGGACGTCGTCGCCCGCGGTGAGCCCCTCGGCATCCAGCACTTCGCGCAGGCGCCCGACGAGATCGGCCGTGGCGATGCGGTGGAAGTCGAAGCGCTGGCAGCGCGAGAGGATGGGCGGCGCGGCCTGCTGGATCTTCTGCGGCTCGGTGGTGGCGAAGACGAAGATGACGCGCGGGGGCGGCTCCTCCAGGATCTTGAGGAGCGCGTTCCACGCCTCGCGCGTGAGCATGTGCGCTTCGTCGATGATGTAGATCTTGTGGCGGTCCTCGGCCGGGGCGTACATCGCGCGGTCGCGCAGGTCGCGCGCGTCGTCCACGCCGCGGTTGGAGGCCGCGTCGATCTCCACCACGTCCAGCGAGGTGCGCCCGGCCCAGATCCGCACGCACGAGTCGCACGCGCCGCACGGCTCGCCGTCTTCACCCCGATTGGGGCAGTTGAGAGCCATGGCGAGGACGCGGGCGAGCGTCGTCTTCCCCACCCCGCGCGGTCCGCAGAAGAGGTACGCGTGCGCCACGCGGTCCTTTTGCACGGCGGAGCGCAGCGTTTCGGAGACGTGCTCCTGCGTCGCCACTTCGCGGAAGTGGCGGGGCCGGTAGGTACGGGCGAGTGCTGTGCGAGACACGGCGGCCTGGACTGCGAGTGCGGGGAGGCGGCCGGACGCGGCCGCCGGGCAATATACCGCGTCGGGGGGCGGTGGTTCAACGGAGGCGGTGTAAGTGGCCGGACGGCAGTGCGTTAGTGGACGACCACGTGGGTGGTGCGCCCACCCGCGCGGAGTGCGATCCGGTTCCTCTTGACTTTCTACAGGAGGACGAGCATGCTGTTGTCGGAAGGCGAGACCAACCCCTCACGCCGGAGAGTCCCGTGGATGCGTCGTCGGCCGAGGTACTGCGCGGCACCCTCGATCTGTTGATCCTCAAGACGTTGTCGCTGGAGCCGATGCATGGATGGGGGATCAATCAGCGGATTCAGCAGATCTCGCGGGGGATCCTGGACGTGAACCAGGGGTCGCTGTATCCCGCGCTTCAGCGGCTGGAGCACCGGGGGCTGATCGAGAGCGAGTGGCGCGTGACCGAGCTGAAGCGCCGCGCGAAGTACTACCGGCTCGCGGCCACGGGGGAGCAGGCGCTGCAGGACGAGACGGAGAGCTGGCGGCGTTACGTGGGCGCGGTGGAGTGGATTCTCGGCACCGCTCCGCGCTGCGGCGCGGGGGGTGCCTGATGGGATTCCTGCACGGTATGCGGGTGCGTGTGCGGGCGAACCTGCGCCGCCGCCAGGCGGAGGCGGAGCTGGACGACGAGTTCCAGTTCCACCTGGAGATGGAGACCGAGCGGCTGGCGGCGGAGGGCCTGACTTCCGCGGAGGCCCGGCGGCAGGCGCGCATCAACTTCGGCGGGGTGACGCAGCACAAGGAGACGATGCGTGCCGAACGTGGGATTCCCTTGCTGGAGAGCCTGTGGCGCGACGTTCGGCTCGCCGCGCGCGGCATGCGGCGCAATCCGGGGCTCGCGGCGGGCGCGGTGCTGTCGCTGGGGCTCGCCATCGGGCTGAACACGGCGATGTTCTCCTTCGTCAACGTGCTGCTCTACAAACCGCTCCCGGTGCCGGGCGGCGAGCGGATGGTGGAGGTCGCCCTGGTGAAGCGAGGTCCGCCGCGCCCGGGACCCGGCCCGTCCGTTTCGTACCCGGACTACCTGGAGTACCGCGGCCGCACGCGCACGCTCCAGGGGCTGGCCGTGCGCCGCGTGGCGGAGACGGCCGTGCGGACGGCGGGCGGCGAGCCGGCCTCCAGGCAGGTCCAGCTCGTGTCCGCCAACCTGTTCCAGGTGCTCGGCGCGCGCCCGGCGCGCGGCCGCTTCTTCCTGCCCGAGGAGGACAGGACGCCCGGCACCCACCCGGTGGTGGTGGTGAGCCACCATTACTGGCGCCACACCCTGAACGGCGATCCACGCGTGCTGGGGCGCACCCTGCTCCTCAACCGCGTGCCGTTCACCGTGGTGGGCGTAGCGCCGCGGGGCTTTCGCGGCGCGGAGGTGATGGAAGCGTTCGACCTGTTCGTGCCGCTGATGATGCGCGGCGCCCTCGAGCCCGGCGGCGCTCCCGCGAGCCTGGGCCGCGACGGCGCCTGGGGGCAGATGATAGGAAGGCTGCGGCCCGGCGTGACTCCGGAACAGGCGCAGGCGGAGCTATCCGGCATGGCGGCGGCGCTGGCGCCTGGGCGCGCCGCGGATACCGGCGTGGAGGTCCGGCCGATCCGGGGAATACGGCGCGAGATGCAGCAGATGATCCGCCCGTACCTGTTCGCGGTGATGGGGATGGTGGTCGCGGTGCTGATGGTAGCCTGGTCGAACGTGGCGGGGCTTCTCCTGGCGCGCGCCGAGGCTCGCAGGCGCGAAGTCGCGATCCGGCTTTCGCTGGGCGCGGGGCGCCGCGCGCTGGTGCGGCAGTTCCTGGTGGAAAGCGGCCTGATGGCGGCGGCCGGGGGCGCGCTCGGCTTCCTCCTGTCGCTGTGGAAGGCGGACACGCTCCAGCTCCTGATGGGGGTGCCCCCGTCCGTCCGCGTGGAGCTGGACTTCTCGCCCGATTGGCGCGTGCTCGCCTTTGCGTCGGCCGCCTCGCTTGGGTGCGCGCTCATCTTCGGGCTGCTCCCCGCGCTCCAGGCCACGCGTCCGGAGATCGCGCGCTCGCTGCGCGGTGAGCTTTCGGGCCGGCGGCGGAGCCTGGCGGGCGGCGCGGTGGTCGTGCAGGTCGCCTTCGCGGCTGTGCTCCTGTTCGGGACGGGCATCCTGGTGAGGGGCCTCGTGGGAACGCTCTGGGCCGACACCGGCATGCGCACCCGCGGCGTCATCGCGGCTTCGGTTCGGCCGGCGGCGTACGAGAGCACCGCGGGCGGCGAGGCGTTCCATGACGCGCTTGCGCGCCGGCTGCGCGCCCGTCCGGGGGTCGAGGCGGTGGCGCTGGCGTCCTCGCCCGTTCTCGACTGCTGCCCGGCCCAGGCGCTCGTGGTGATCCCCGGGGAAGATCCGGCACGGCTGGCGGACGAACGGCGGATCGCCTACAACGCGGTCACCCCCGGGATGCTGGAGATGCTGGACGTGCCCCTGCGGCGCGGCCGCTCGATCCAGGCGACGGACACGAAAGGCGCTCCGCTGGTGGCGGTGGTGAGCGAGGCGACGGCGAGGCGCCTCTGGCCCGGCGGCAGGGCGCTCGGCGAGCGCTTCCGCATCGAAGACCGCGAGTTCGAGGTGGTCGGCGTCGCGGCGGACGCCCGCTACGTGGTGTCGGCGGAGGAGCGCCCGCCGTACCTCCTGCTCTCATATGCGCAGAACGCTGAGACCGGGCTCGTGTGGCAGACCGTCGTGCTGGCGCGTGCCCGCGAGGGCGCGGCGCACGAGCTACCCGCGATCGTGCGCCGCGAAGCCCACGCTCTCGACCGTGAGGCTCTCGTGACCTCGCGGACGCTGGACGGGACGCTGTACGACGCGTTGCGGGCGGAGCGTGTGTTCGGTGCGCTGCTGGGCGTTTGCGCCGCGCTCGCGCTCCTGCTGGCCGCGGTGGGGACGTACTCGCTCCTCGCCTACATGGTCGCGAGGCGCACGCGCGAGATCGGCGTGCGCCTGGCGCTGGGGGCCCGCGCGGGCGACCTGCGGCGGCTGGTGGTGCGGCGGGGAGTGCGGCTGGTGGCGCTGGGGGCGATGATGGGAGTTCCGCTCGGCGTCGTCGCGTGGCGTCCGCTGCAGCCGATGTTCCAGCGCGCGGCTCCGGCGGACCCGCTGTTCTACCTCGCGATCGCGCTGGTTCTTGCCGCCGTGGCGGCGGCCGGGAGCTGGATTCCGGCGTGGCGCGCCACCCGCGTGGACCCCATGGTGGCGCTGCGCCTGGATTGAGCAGATCGCGATCTTCCCCGGAACGGCTCTTGCGCGCCCGGGCCGGCCTGAGATCCGTAGGGTGACCGCGAACGGAGGAGGGTGCATGGACGGATACGATCGGGGGTTCCGCGGACGCGGGGGGTTCGGCCGCGGCATCGACCGCAACAGCTACGACTACCAGTACGGCGCCAACCCCGAGGCGTATCGTCCCACCGGGCGCGGGGGGATGGGCGGATACGGACAGCAGTTCGGCGGCCAGAGCTTCGCGGGTGACGAGGTCGGCTCCAACGCCGGCGAGTTCGGGCAGGATCGGGGCGGGTACTACTCCGGAGGGCAGGGCGGGTATGGCGGGGCGTACTCGGGTCCGGGGTACGGCGGCGGGTTCGGTGGCGGGGCCTCCGGTGGCTACGGCGGAGGATACGGCGGGTACTCGGGCGGCCAGGGGTATGGCGGCGGGTACGGACAGGGCTTCGGCGGCGGCACCTTCATCGGGGCCGAGGGGGGCGCGAGCGCGGGGTACGGGCGCGACGACGACGACCTCGCGGGGCAGGACGAGCGCTTCCAGGGTGGCTACTCCGGCGGGTTCGGGTCCGAGTTCAACCGCGAGGGGTACGCGCGGAGGTTTGCGCCGCAGGGTTACGGCGAGCAGTTCACGAGCGGGGGGTTCGCACGGCGGTTCCGCCCCGGGTATGACGGCGGGAGCGGCTACGGCGACTTCCAGCGCGGCGCGTTCGGCGGCGACTACGAGGCGGGCAACTACGGCGGCTTCCGCGGCGCGTCCGGGCGCGGGTACGGCGGCTACGGCGCCGATTACGGGCTGGACATGGGTCGCTACGACGTGGACTACGGCGGCTCCTTCATGGGCGGCGTCTCGCGCGGCGCCTTCGGCGGCTACGATGCGGGGTACGGCGACTTCGGCGCGCGCAGCGGCGGGCTGGGGGGAGGCTTCGGTGGCGGGCGCGGGTACGATGGGGGGTTCGGCGGATACGCGCGGGGGCCCTTCATGCCCGAGGAAGCGTACAGCCGCCACCCCGAGTACAACCAGCCGTCGCAGCGCCGCGGGATGGACACGGTGGGCTACGGCTACTCCGGCGCGGACGAGGACCTGTCGGACGACCAGGTGCTGCACGCGGTGCGCTCGCGCCTCCAGCAGGACCGCTGGGTGGACGCGGGCCGCATCAACGTGGAGGTTGAGGACGGGGTAGTGACGCTCACCGGCGAGGTGGGTGACTTCATGGAGGCCCGCTACGCCTGGGACGACGCGTGGGAGACGCCGGGGGTACACGGCGTCGTCAACTCCCTCACCGTGCGCACCGACCTCCCCCACGACCCGCACGGCGACGTGGTGCCGCAGTCGGCGGGGGGGCATGGGTTGGGCGGTGGAGATGCTGGGGTCGGAGGGGCCGGGGGCGGATACGCCGGGGGCTGAAGCCCCCGGCTGGAACCACGGGAAGGCGGCTGAAGCCGGCTCGCGGGCCGCAACCAATCCGCGAAGGCGGATTTCGCGTGGTTCCAGCGGCGAATTGATTCGCTCCTTGAAGCGGGCTGTTGGCTGGTCGGCGGGACATGGGCAGACACGTGGGTGTGCCCCTACCGGATCTGCGCGTAAGGCGGGCGTCGAGACGGCGCTTAGGGTGGGCGCGATGAATCGCGCCCCTACGGTCTGGGTGCGCGGCATCGAGGCCCACCGGACGAATCTCCTCCCCGAGTCCGCGCAGGCGGACTTTGTGCTGTTGTTGCAGCGAGTTCACTCGCCACAACGGAAAAGGCGGGCCCCGGCTCTTCAGCCGGGGCCCGCTCCGCATCAGTGGTCTTCGCGGCTGCCGTAGCCGTCGGGCACGGGGCGGGTGGGGGGCTCGTAGGGGATGCCCTCCTCGGCGGCGAGACCGGCGTCGTGCGTGCCGTAGGTCTGCTGCTCCAGGTCCTCCATCAGGTGCCCCGCCGTGTCCGACTGGTAGACGAGGTTGGGCTCGCCCATCTGGTCGTCCACCTCCACGTCCTGGGTGAAGGCGTCGTCGGCGGCCTCGGGGGCCTCGCCGCGGTGCAGCTCGTCCACGATCAGCTGGTTGTCCAGCTCGGCGACGCCCACCACGTCCGTCAGCGCCTGCGCGGCGATGGATGCCTCGCCGTCGCTGGAGACGCGGCCGGAGAGCGTCACCCGGCCACCCTGCACGGAGACGTTGATCCAACCCATGTCCAGCTCGGGATACTCGCCGAGGTGCTGCACGACGACGTCGTAGATCTCGTCGTCGGTCATGTCCGTAAGGTCGAACGGGTTGAACTCCTGAGCCATGCGCCCCTCCGTGCGGGTCAGAAGTGGAACGCCGCCCCCACGCTCACGCCGGCGTTGCCGTTCCACTCGTTGATGTCTGCGTTGCGGGCGGCCGCGAATCCTTCGGGCACCGCGAGCCGCCAGATCCGGTAGCTCAGCTCCGTGCGCAGCGAGAAGCGCGGCGTGGGAAACCAGTCGATTCCGGTTCCGGCGCCTACCGCAAAGGCGGGGCCGAAGCCGAAGCGCTCGTCGTCGGGCAGATCCTTCTCCCCGCCCTGCGCGCCGCCGATCTCCGCGGCCAGGCCGCCGGTGCCCATCAGGTACGGCGCCAGGCCGCGCCAGGTGCGGTCGCCGGTGATGTGGAAGCGGATGCCGGCCTCCAGCATCGCGATGGGCGCGCTCACCAGCTCGCCCGTGTCGATCACGCCCACGAACGCCGAGTCCTGCCCCTCGGCGGCCGAGATCACCCTGCGCTCGCTGGGGACGAAGCTGAGCGCCACGTTCCCCGAAATCGGCCCGCCGAAGCGCCGGTTGTAGCGCGCCGTGATCATGGGCGCCGAACGCGGCCCGAACTCCGCCGTGATGGAGTCGGTGACGGCCAGCTCGGGGTCGGTGAACAGGTAGCCGCCCATGACTTCCACCGACGACTTCTTCTCGATGTAGCGGAAGGGGGAGGGCACGGTCTGCGCCTGCGCGGCGCCGGCACCCAGGGCGAGCAGCGCGAGCGCGGGAAGCAAGGTCCGCGAAAGTCGGTTCATCGGGATGACGGAAAAGGTTGTCTTCTATACGCCAACGGCCCCGGACGGCGGCCGTCACGGGACCGTTATAGGCCGGGCAAGCTATGGTTTGTTCCACTGTGCGCGCAAGAAAAAGCATCACACAGAGGACACGGAGGGAACCGCAAGGGCACAGAGAACCCTCTTTGTGGTTCTTTTCGTTGCCTCTGTGTCTCCGTGTGAGACCGCTGTTCGTCTTTTGGCGCGCTAGCGTTCCCGCAAGTCTTTGCCCGTCATCGCCGGTGGCTGCGGGACGCCGATGAGGCCGAGGATCGTGGGCGCTACGTCGCACAGGGCGCCGTCGTGGAGGGCGGTGGCGGTGCGGCGGCCCTCCGGCTCCACCAGGATGATGCCGACCGGGTTGGTGGTGTGCGCGGTGTGCGGGCCGTTGGTGGTGGGGTCCCACATCTGCTCGCAGTTGCCATGGTCGGCGGTCATGAGGAGCGTAGTGCCCGTCTCGCGGCAGGCGGCGAGCACCTGGCCCAGGCCCTCGTCCACCGCCTCCACGGCGCGCACCGCGGCCTCCATCACCCCCGTGTGCCCCACCATGTCAGGATTGGCGAAGTTGCACACCAGCACGTCGTACTTCTGCGACCGGATCGCCTCCACCAGACCGCGCGCCACCTCCGGCTCGCTCATCTCCGGCTGCAGGTCGTAGGTGGCTACGCCGGGGGACTGCACCAGGCGGCGGTCCTCGCCGGCGGGGGGGTCTTCCACGCCGCCGTTGAAGAAGTAGGTGACGTGCGGGTACTTCTCCGTCTCCGCGGTGCGAAAGGAGGCCAGGCCGTGCGCCGCCAGCACGTCGCTCAGCTTGTCCTGCAACGGCTGCGGGGGGAAGGCGGCGGGGAACGGGAAATCCCCGTCGTACTGCGTCATGGTGACGAGCTCGATGCGCGGCGCGCCCGGGCCGCGGTCGAACTCCGTGAAGCCGGGGTCGGCGAGGGCGCGGGAGAGCTGGCGGGCGCGGTCCGCGCGGAAGTTGAAGAAGATGGCGCCGTCGCCGTCGCGCATCAGGCCCGCGGGCGCGCCGGAGGCATCCACCAGCACGCGCGGGTTCACGAACTCGTCCGTCTCGCCCGTTTCGTACGCGTCCTCGATGGCCTCGATGGGGTCGTGGATGGGGAGGCCCTCGCCGTACACCATCGCGCGGTACGCACGCTCCACGCGGTCCCAGCGGCGGTCGCGGTCCATCGCCCAGTAGCGGCCGCAGAGCGTAGCCACGCGGCACCCGCCCCGCTCCCCCGCCCTTCCAAAGAGCTCCGTCAGGTAGTCGCGCCCCGAGCGCGGCGGCGTGTCGCGGCCGTCCAGGAAGACGTGGACGCGCACGTTGGGCACCTGCTCGCGGTCCGCCAGCTCGCAGAGGGCCAGCAGGTGCTCGTCCACCGCGTGCACCCCGCCGGGGCCGATGAGGCCGATCAGGTGCAGGGTGGCGCCGCGCTCCTTGACCCCGCGGATCACCTGGAGGAACGCCTCGTTGGCCGCGAACTCCCCCGTCTCGATGGAGGTGGCGATGCGCTGGAGCGACTGCATGACGACGCGGCCGGCGCCCAGGTTCAGGTGGCCGACCTCGCTGTTCCCCATCTGCCCCGGCGGCAGCCCCACGGCCGGGCCGTGCGTGGTGAGGCGGGCGCGCGGGTAGCCGCCCTCCTCCCACAGGTGGCGCCAGGTGGGGGCGTTCGCCACCGTAACCGCGTTGTCGTCCGCGGGCTCGCGCAGCCCCCACCCGTCCAGGATCACCAGGGCGGCGCGGGGATGGTGTGCGGAGAGGTCGCTCGGGTCGCGCATGTGGGCCGGGAACATACGGTTGGCTTGACGGGCGGGGTGGAGACTGCCTACCTTTGTCTCCATCCCGTCTGGATAGCCGAATCTACTCCGCGCCCGGCCGCGTCCGCCACCCCGGCGGATCGCCTCCGGCCCGCACCCGCTCCATCCCCGCGTTCGCACTCCGCGCATCCGCCGCTGACCATCCCCCGATCGAGCAGAGCGGTCCCCAGGACGGCGCACGAGCCGTCCCGGAGCCGTGGCCGCAATCCCGGCCGCCCGATCCCGAACGACCCGCCGCCAGGAGCTTCCATGCCCGTTCCGGTCCGTGCCCTCGCCGCCCCCGCCGCCATTGCGGCAGCCGTCGCCGCGCTGGGGATGTCGCCCCCGGCGCGCTCGCTTGCGCCAGTCACCTGGAGCAGCGAGGCCGCCACGCGTCCCGATCCGGACGCCGCCGTGCGGCTGGGGCAGCGGGCGTTCGGGCGCAGCGGTGCGCTGCGGGTGGTGACGACGGACCCGCGCCGGCCGCTGAGCCTCCCTATCGAATGGACCGCGGAGCCCGCGCCCGAGGCCGCCTACCGCTGGCTCCCGGTGACCCCGGTGCGCAGCGGCATTCTGGGCGGCGAGGCGAAGCTGGCGACCGGCCTGGTGGCCCCCGCCGATCCCGGCATCTACCGGCTGTCGCTGAGCGCGCCGGGCATCCAGCAGGTGATGAACGAGCTGCAGGTCATCACCCTGGTCCCCTTCTCCGAAAAGCGCGGCGGCTACCTGAACGGCTACCGCATTGGCGCGTACGAGACGGAGACGGACGGGATCGTGGACGCGTACGCGCCGCCGTCGGGCTTCATCGAGGTGACGCCCGAGAACCAGGACCTCCAGGTATCGACGCACTTCCGCCTGCGGAACTTCCTCACCAAGGACCAGTTCGGCGTGTGGCCCAAGTACCTCGCGCTGGACATGCGCCTCATAGACAAGCTGGAGCTGGTGCTGCAGGAGCTGAACGCCATGGGCGTGCGCGCGGAGAACGTTGCGGTGATGAGCGGCTTCCGCACCCCCGCGTACAACGTTCAGGGCCTCGAACAGGGGCGTGCCCTCCTCAGCCGCCACACCTACGGCGACGCGTCGGACATGTGGATCGACAACGACCGCGACGGCTACATGGACGACCTGAACGGCGACGGCCGCCGCGACACGGACGACGTGATGGTGATTCGCCGCGCCGTGGACCGCGTGGAGGAGCGCTTCCCCGAGCTCAAGGGCGGCGCGGGCGTGTACCCGGACAACGGCGCCCACGGCCCCTTCATCCACATCGACGCGCGCGGCACCTTTTCGCGCTGGTAGCCACGCGGCGAAAAGCCTCGCACAGAGACACAGAGGGGAAAGCAAGAACACGGAGAACCTCTCCCGGTGTTCTTTCTGTTTCCTCTGTGGCTCTGTGTGAGGCCATCTGTTTTACGTTCCTCCTGCCGGTGGACGTTCGGTCGCGGCGCGGGTAGATTGCGTGCGGAAGTGAAGCGAGCGAAGCAACCCGAACTGACGAGCCGGCCATGCTGGTCGTGATGAGACACGATGCGACCCCCGAGGACATCCAGGGCGTCGTCAATACGATGGAAGAGATGGGCTACGAGGCCCGCCCCATGCCCGGCAAGCAGCGCACCGCCATCGGCCTGGTGGGGAACGACGGCAAGGTCAACGCGGACCGGCTGGAGTCGCTCTCGGGCGTGATGGAGGTGATCCACGTCTCGCAGCCGTACAAGCAGGTCTCGCGCGAGTGGCGGGAGGAGAACACCATCATCACGCTGGACAACGGCACCCGCATCGGCGGCAACGAGGTGGTGGTGATGGCCGGGCCGTGCGCCGTGGAGAGCGAGGCGCAGATCCTGGGCGTCGCGCGCCGGCTCAGCGCGGCGGGAGCCACCATCCTGCGCGCCGGCGCCTTCAAGCCGCGCACCTCGCCGTACGCCTTCCAGGGGCTCGGCGAGCCGGGGCTGCGCCTGCTGGCCCGCGCCCGCGAGGAGACGGGGATGGCGATCGTAACCGAGGCGGTGGACCCCGAGAGCCTGGATCTGGTGGCCGAGCACGCGGACATCATCCAGATCGGCGCGCGCAACATGCAGAACTTCTCGCTGCTGCGCCGCGCCGGCAGGTCCGGCAAGCCGATCCTGCTGAAGCGCGGCATGGCGGCCACGGTCAAGGACCTGCTGATGTCGGCGGAGTACATCCTTGCCGAGGGGAACGGCAAGGTGATCCTGTGCGAGCGCGGGGTGAAGGGCTTCGACACGCACACGCGCAACCTGCTGGACCTCACCGCCATTCCGGTGGTGAAGTCGCTCTCGCACCTCCCCATCATCGCCGATCCCAGCCACGGCACGGGGCTGCGCGCCAAGGTGATCCCCATGGCGCGCGCCGCCGTCGCCGCCGGGGCGGACGGGCTGATGATCGAGGTGCACCCGGACCCGGAGCGCGCCATGTCCGACGGGGCGCAGTCGCTCTTCCCGGACCAGTTCGACACGCTGATGGACCAGATCGGCACCATCGCCGAGGCGATCGGGCGGGAGATGGCGGAGCCGCTGGCGGCGGCGCCCGCGCGCTAGTTGTCCAACAAGCCCCTGGGCGACCGCGGCGAGGAGATCGCGGCGCTCCACCTGGCCCGCGCCGGCTGGACGGTGACGCACCGCAACTTCCGGCTGGGGCACAAGGAGATCGACCTCGTCGCGCGCCGCGGCGAGGTCGTCGCGTTCGTGGAGGTGAAGACGCGCGCCGGGCTCGGCTACGGACACCCGCTGGAGTCCATCACGGCAAAGAAGCGCCGCGAGATCGCCCAGGTCGCGGGTGCCTGGATCGAGCGCTTCGGCGCGGACGGCGACGTGTACCGCTTCGACGCCGTGGCCGTGCTGGTGCGCGGCAGTGAGCCGGAGGTGGAGCACGTGGAGGATGCGTGGCGGATGTGAACGGCGGGGAATGGGGAATGGGGAAGGGGGAATCGTTCCTCGGGGCGATCCTGGCGGGCGGGGCGAGCCGGAGGTTCGGGGCGCCAAAGGCGCTCGCGGAGGTGGGCGGGCGACGGATCGTGGAGCGGGTGCGCGATGCTTTGCTGGATGCGGGGGCGGAGGTGGTGGTGATCGCGAACGATGCTTCCCTGTTCGCGGATCTCGGGGTGGAGCGGCGGGCGGATGATGTGGCCGGCGTCGGGCCGCTGGCGGGGATCGTCGCGGCGGTGAGGTGGGCGGCGGAGCGGCGCTGCGCGGGCGCGCTGTGCGTGGCGTGCGACATGCCTTTTGTGCCGGCGGCGCTGCTGCGGCGGATCGCGGAGGGTGCGCGGCCCGCGATCGTCGTGCCGGAGAGCCGGGGGCGGCGCGGGGTGGAGCCGCTCTGCGCGTGGTATCCGGTGGAGTGCCTCTCCACCGCGGAGCGGATGATCGCGGAGGGGTCGTGGGCGCTGCACCCGCTCCTGAAGCGCTTTCCCGCCGAGCGCGTGCCGCTGGCGGAGGTGGAGCGGTTTGGTGATCCGGAGGTCCTCTTCCTCAACGTCAACACCCCCGCGGACCACGAGCTTGCCGAACGAATCGCGGCCGATGTCCCGGCCTGAGATCCCCCCCGCCGTCGCCATCGTCGGGAAGAAGAACAGCGGCAAGACGACGCTCGTGGTCGCGCTCGCGGCCCGGCTGAAGCGCGCCGGCTACCGCGTGGCCACCATCAAGCACGGCCACCACGCCTTCGAGTCCGACGAGCCCGGCCGCGACAGCTGGCGCCACTTCAACGAGGGCGAGGCCGAGGCCAGCATCATGTGCGGCTCCGGCAAGGTGGCGCTGACGATGCGCATCGACGGCGAGCCCGACCCCGCGCAGCTCATCCGCGACTTCTACGCGGGGCGCGGCTACGACGTGGTGCTGGTGGAAGGCTTCAAGCACCGTCCGCTTCCGAAAATCGAGATCTTTCGCCGCGGCGTGCACGCGCACCCGGTCCACGAGCCGGGCAGTCCCGACGTGCTCGCCTTCGTCACCGACGACCTGGAGCTGGAGATGCGCGCCGCCTCGGCCGGCTCCGCCGTCATCCCGCTCGACCACGTGGGGACGCACGTGGACGCGGTGGCGCGGTTGATCGAACGCAGCGTGATCGGCCATGAGCGCTGAGCGGGCGGCGGACTGGCTCTCCGCAGCGGAGGCGCTGCGGGCGATCCTCGGGGGGGTGGCGCCGCTGGAGGCGGAGGAGCGGCCGCTGCTCGACGCGCTCGGCTACGTGCTGGCGGAGGACGTGTCGTCCACCGTCGACCTGCCGCCGTGGGACAACAGCGCGATGGATGGATTCGCGGTGCGCGCGGAGGACGTGCGCGGCGCATCGTCCGCGCGCCCGGTGGTGCTGCGCGTCGTCGATGACGTCCCAGCCGGCCGCTTTGCCGCGCACCCCGTCGGACCGGGTGAGGCGATCCGCATCATGACCGGCGCGCCCGTACCCGACGGCGCGGACGGCGTGATCCGCGTGGAGCACACCGACGGCGGCTCCGGGATCGGGACGGCGGAGGGCCGCGTCGCCATCCTCTCCGATGCGGATGCGGGGCGCAACGTTCGCCCCCGCGGCGAGGACGTGCGGCGGGGCTCGGTGGTGCTGCGCGCCGGGGCCGTGCTGCGCGCGGCGGAGATCGGCGTGGCCGCGTCGCTGGGCCGCGCGCGGCTGCGGGTGGTGCGGCGCCCCGTCGTCGCCGTGCTCGCCTCGGGCGACGAGCTGGTGCCGGTGGAGGAGTTCGCGGAGGTGGAGGCCGGGCGGCGCATCGTATCCTCCAACAGCTACTCGCTCGCCGCCGCCCTCGCGGAGGCGGGGATGGAGGCGCGCGTCCTCGGCATCGCGCCGGACGCGCCCGCCGGGCTGCGCGAGCACCTGGAGCGCGCGCGCGGATGCGACGCCGTCATCACCACCGCCGGCATCAGCGTGGGCGAGCACGACCACGTGCGGCGCGTGATGGCGGAGCTGGACACGGAGGTGGAGTTCTGGCGCGTGCGCATCCGCCCCGGCTCGGCGATGGCCTTCGGGCGGGTGGGTGCGCTCGGCGGGATCCCCTGGTTCGGGCTGCCGGGCAACCCGGTCTCCACCGGCGTCACGTTCGAGCTCTTCGTGCGCCCCGCCCTCATGCGCATGTGCGGCCGCATACGCATCCACTCGCCCACGCGGTACGCGGTGCTGCGCGACGCCTACCCCATGCGCGGCGAGCTGATGCACTTCCCCCGCGTCTCGCTCCGGCGGGAGGCGGACACCACCTGGGTCGCGCGCCTCACGGGCTCGCAGAGCTCCGGCGTCTCCAGCTCCCTCGCCGCGGCGGACGGCCTCGCGCTGATCCCACCCGGCCCTGGCCCTCGCGCCGGCCACATGGTGCGCGTCGTCTGGATCGGGGGGGCGCCGCTGGTGGAGGAGCCGCCGTTCAACGACGATGATTGCTGACATCCTCGTCCTGCGTGCCCGCACCCTGCGGCGGGCGGTGGCCGGCCTCGCGCGCGCGGAACCGGGAACGGCGCTCCTCTTCGCGCTCCTGCTCGCGATGGGCGGCTACCGGCTCTGGGGGTGGATGGGAAGCGCGCAAGGCTCCCGCGCCATCCTTGCGGCGCAGATCGTCCTCCTCGCCCTCGTACACACCGGCCGCCAGGATGCGCGCTTCCTGAGGCTCGCAGGCCGAAGCCCGCAGCGCACCTATCTGCTGGAGTACGCCACCCTCTCACTCGCCTTCTGGCTCCTTGGCGCGATTGCACCCGTGCCAGCCGTCCTGGCCGCGAGCGCGGGGGCTCCGCTGCTCTTTGCGTGGATGCCAGCCGGAGGAGTCGAGCGGCTGCTAACTTGGAGCCGGAACCGTCCGGTGCAGGGGCTTCCCCTCCCCGCCCGCGCGTTCGAGTGGACGTCGGGGGTGAGGCGCTACGGCGGCGGAATCTCTGTCGTCTACCTGGCTGCCGCGGCGCTTTCCGCCTACCCGGCCGTCGCGCTCGGCGGGATCGTACTGCTCGCCTGGTGCGTCTCGTTGTTCTACCTGGACGGCGAAGGGCACGAGCTGCTGGAGGCGTTCCGGAGGCGGCCGGCGGAGCTTCTGCGCTTCAAGGTGACGCAGGGCCTCGCGCTCTACGCGGCGCTTTGCCTGCCGCTCGTCGCGCTGTTCATCGTGCGGCACCCCGCGCTCGCCGGCGTGCTGGCGCTGGTGCTCGCGGGGAGCGCCGCGATCGTCGCGGGGGCCGTCCTCACCAAGTACGCCGTGTACCGCGAGGGAGGGCGGGCGGCCGTGGTCGGTCCGCTCGCGGTGCTGGTGCTCACGGCGTCGCTGGCACTGCCGCCGGTGGCGGCGTTCCTGCTGTTCCGGTTCTGGCGGATCGGTGTGGTCAACCTCGGCGCCTACCTCAATGATCTCGATTGAGAAGCTGACCGTGCGCTATGGGTCGACGCCCGTGCTGAACGGCGTCGACCTCGTGGTGGATGGCGGGCAGGTGCACGGGCTCGCCGGCCGCAACGGCGCGGGGAAGACGACGCTGCTGGACGCGCTCTACGGCTTCGTGCGCCCGAGCGGCGGCGTGATCCGCTTTCGTGGCGAGCCGCTGCGCAGCCGCGAGGTGGTGGGCTACCTTCCCGCGCAGAGCTTCTTCTATCCGAAGATCACGGGGCGGGAGTACCTGGGCGTCTTTCGCGGGGGCGACGCCGGCTTCGACGTGGCGGAGTGGAACCGCGTCTTCGACCTCCCGCTCGACCGGCTGGTGGAGACGTACTCGCTGGGGATGCGCAAGAAGCTGGCGCTGCTTGGGGTGCTGAGCCTGGGCCGGCCGGTGCTCATCCTGGACGAGCCGTTCAACGGGCTGGACCTGGAGACGAACCAGATCCTCACCCGCCTCTTCCGCGAGCTGGCGGACGCGGGGCACACGGTGCTCCTCACCTCGCACATCCTCGCCTCGCTCACCACCGGCTGCGACGCCGTGCACCTGCTGTCGGCGGGGCGAATCGAGCGCACCTTTCGCGCGGGCGAGTTCGATGGGATCGAGGCGCACCTGCTGGATGGGGAGGTTGCCGGAAAGCTGGAGCTGGTGCGGAGGCTGGTGGATCGCGGCGGGTGAGGGTGGGCGGGGGTCGGTCCCGCGAACACCGGGGGCTAAAGCCCCCGGCTGGAACTACGGGAAGCCCACTGAAGTGGGCTCGCGGGCCGCTGCCAGTCCGCGGAGGCGGACTTCGCGCGGTTCCAGCGGCGAATTCATTGGCGCCTGGAGCGGGGCTGCGGCGCATGATCGGGACACGGGCAGACACGTGGGTCTGCCCCTACGGGATCGGTGTGGAGGGCGGGGGTCGGCGTGGGGGAGAGGGCGGGCGCGATGAATCGCGCCCCTACGGTGCGGCGGCGGCGCCCCCATCCCGCCACACAGACGAATCCCACCCCCCGAGTCCGCGCAGGCGGACTTTGTGCTGTCGTTGCAGCGAGTTCACTCGCCCGGCCTGCCTGAGCATGATCAATCCCCTACCCCCGCAGCACCCCCGCCGCCGCCGTGTGCAGCCGCCCGTTGGTGGCGAGCGCCTGGGTCCAGGCGCCGACTGGGGAGCCGTCGAACTGGGTGTAGCGGCCGCCGGACTCGCGCAGGATGGCGTTCATGGGCGCGTAGTCCCAGTACGAGCCGGAGATGGGGTCGCAGAGGAGGTCCACGCGACCCGTGGCCACCAGGAAGTAGCCGTAGCCGTCGCCCCAGGTGCGGGCGAAGCGGGTGGCGCGCAGCAGGCGGTTGAAGCCGGCGCGATCCTCGTCTGTAGAGCGGTCGCGCCAGTACTCGTAGCCGCTCGTCACGAGCCGCGCGTCGCTCAGGTCGTCGCACTCGGAGACGCGGGCGGGGCGGCCGTTCAGCCACGCCCCGGCGCCGTCCGAGGCGACGAGCGTCTCCTTAAGGACGGGGAAGTGGCAGCAGCCCAGCGTCGGCACGCCCTCCTCCTCCAGCGCGATCAGCACGGCGTAGAGCGGCACGGCGGAGCTGAACGAGCGAGTGCCGTCGATGGGATCCACGATCCACCGGCGCCCGCTCTTCGAGGGCACGTCCTCCCCCTCCTCGCCCACGATGCCGTCGTCGGGGAAGGCGTCGCGCAGGGCGGCGCGGATGAACTCCTCCGCCGCGCGGTCCGCGATCGTCACCTCGCTCCCGTCGCCCTTGAACTCGACGGCGGCGCGCCCGTAGTGCTCCAGCGTGATCTCCCCCGCGCCGGTCGCGGTGCGTACGGCGAAGTCCATCAGGTTGTCGCGGTCTTTCATTCGATCGGTGCCGAGTTCAGGTGCTGGAATGCGCGGGGCGTACACAGTAGCAGTGGACCACGCAAAAGACGAGGCACAGAGATGACCTCTCTCTGTGCCTCCGTGTCTCTGTGTGAGCCCAATCCGTTCAGGGAGGTCCGCCGCCACCCGTCGGCGGACCGTCCGTTTGCGTGCTCTTGCGCTCCGGTGGCTTGCCGAAGCGGTAGGTGAGGCTCAGGCTAGCACTGCGCCCGCCCCACGAGGAGCGGCTCTGCGAAGTTCCCGCGAAGCTGGGATCGCGCGAGGTGAACCGCGTGCGGTAGATGTCGAACGGGTCCGCGAACCGGATGTTCATCGACGCCTTGCGGTTGAACAGCTCCTTGCGGACGCCCAGCTCCGTCCACGGCGTCGAGGAATAGCGCCCCTGCACCGACTCGCGCGCCGAGTTGACCCGCACCGAGGCCTGGATCCCCCACCCGCGCCCCGGCTGCAGGGTGGAGTTGGCGGTGAAGAAGTAGTTGCTCCCGCTCCGCGAATAGGCGCTCCCCAGGGCACCGGCATCGCGCTCGTCGTGGCTCGCGCCCACCGAGGCCGACGCGTTCCCCCAGCGCGCCGGCGTCAGCGACGCGTTGAGGCTGCCGCCGTAGGTCTCCACGACGGCGAGGTTCTGCGGGATCGTCGTGGACACCCCCGCGGCGCTCACCGTGCGGATGTACTCCACTTCGTTGCTGGTGCGGCGGAAGTACGGCGCCAGGCGCAGCGTGGCCACGCGCGTGCGCCAGCTCAGGTCGCCGCCGAGCGAGTGGGTGGCGGCGGGCTCCAAGTCGGGGTTCCCCAGGCGCACGTTCAGCGGATCGCTCTGCGTGACGTACGGGTTGAGGTCCCAGATCCAGGGCCGGCGCTCCCGGCGGGAGTAGTTGACCCGCATCGTGCGCCCCGGCTTGAATTCGAAGCTCAGGTTGGCGCTGGGGAGGAGGGAGAAGAAGTCGCGCTCGAAGCCCGGCTGCGCGTTCTCCAGCCGCGGCGCCAGATCCAGGCTCGTCATCTCCGCGCGGAGGCCGCCCTGCAGCGAGAGGCGCCCGATTTTGTGGCTCACGTTGGTGTAGGCCGAGTGCTGCGCCTGCCCAAAGGTGTACGACACGTCCGTCACCTGGCGCGGATCGCCCGCATCGAAGGGGGCGAAGTGGCGCATCGTCTGCTCGTTCGCCTGGTCTTCGAGGCTGGTGCGCACCCCCATCTCCAGGCGGCCGCCCTTCCCCGGCAGCGGGCGCATGTAGTCCGCCTTGGCGGTGAGGCTCGTGCGGTCCTCGCCGCCGCCCGTCAGGCGCAGCTCGGAGAGGGGGTCGCCGGTCTCCACCGCGCGCATGGTGGTGATCTCCTCCACGCGCCCGCTGCTCTCGTCGCCGGACCCGCTCCTGCGCACTTCGATCGAGAGCTCGTGCCGCTGCGCCTCCACGATGCGCCGGAAGCCCAACCCCAGGTCCGTCGCCAGGAAGTCGCTCTCGTAGTCGCCCACCCGGTCGTAGATGCGCGTGGGGGTGCTGTCCGCGTCCAGGATCTGGTTGTGCGAGAAGCTCTCGTTGCCCCACCCTCCCAGGTACGTGCTGGCGGAGGCCCAGAGCGTCTCGATGGGCCCCACGGTGAGCTCGGCCGTCAGGTCCGCGCTTCCGTGGAAGTTGTCGCCGGAGCCGCGCCGGTCCTGGTCCAGGAAGGTGACGGGCGTGGCGAGGAGGTTCTGCCGCAGCTCGCGCGACGCGTCGTCGTAGTTCATCAGCCGGCTGGACCCGCCGCCGAACAGCGTCAGCTTGCCGCGCTGGTAGGCGATCTGCCCCGAGAGGCCGTTGCCGCCACGGGTGGCGGCGTTCAGCGACACGCTCCCGCCCAGCCCCAGCTCCACGCCCTTGCGCAGCACGATGTTGACGATGGCCCCGTCGCCGCCCTCGAAGCGCACGGAGGGGTTGGGTATCACTTCGATGCGGTCGATGCGGTCCGCGGGGAGGTTGCGGATGAACTCGGTGAGCGCCTCGCCGCGCAGGGGGGAGGGGCGGCCGTTGATGTGGATGGTGACGGGGCGGTTCCCCACCATCTTGATGTTGCCGTTGAGGTCCACTTCCAGCTCGGGCAGCGTGCGCATCACGTCCGCCGCGCCGCCGACCGCCGCGGGCATGTCCCTGACGCTGTACACGTTGCGGTCCTCGGCGTGGACCACGGGAGGCCGCTCGGCACGCACCTGCAGCCCCTCCAGCGCCACCACGGCGGCCATCTTCAGGTCGCCCGCGTCCGCCAATCCCGCGGAGACGACGACCGGCTCCGACTGCGTGGTCTGGCGGCCGGTGTGGGTGGCGCGCACCACGTAGCTCCCCGGCGCGAGCCCCGTGATCCGGTAGCGCCCGTCCGCTCCGGCCACGCCACGCCCCACCGCCGCCGTGTCCGCCGGCAGCCGCGCCACGACCGCCACCCCCGCCAGCGGCCGCGACGTCTCCGCCGCCACCACGCGCCCCTGGATGCCGGCCACGGGGCGCTCCTGCGCCGAAGCGCTGGCCGCCAGCGCGAGCAGAGCCGGGATCATCAGCCGAACGAGGATTTTCATGGTGGATCGGGTGCGTTCGGGGGTGCGGCGGAAAGAGATTGCGCCGCTGGGGGAGTTCCAACGAATGAGATGTCCGGATTATGCCGCCTCGTGCGATACCGATCGCCCGTAGGGGCGTGATGAATCACGCCCCTACGGCGGATGGGACAGCGGGTGACGGTACAAGGTTGGAACGCCGGGCAGAAGCTCTCGGCCGCCGCCCTAACGATACCGTCATCTTATCGCTTCCCCGAAACCCAGATGCTCCCGCGCACCCAGAACCGCAGCGGCGCATCCGCGGCGCGCTTGATCCCGATGCGCGGGCCCGCCGCCACCTCGGCATCCGGGATGGATGCGCCGGGGGCGAACCAGAGGGGCGGACCGTCCACCAGCCCGCGGTTCTGCGCGCGGTCGATGGCGAGGGCGCGGGCCAGGTTGCCCGGACCGCGCATCAGCTCGTGGTCGGGCCGGCCGGGGCGCCGCTCGCGGGCGACGTCGATCCCCTCCACTGGACGCGCGGCGCGGATCAGCACCGCTGCGGGGAAGCCTTCCGCGCCCGTCGCTACGTTGATGCACCAGTGCATCCCGTAGATCAGGTACACGTACGCGGTGCCGGCGCGCCCGAACATCGGGTCGTTGCGCTCCGTGCGCCCGAAGCGGATGTGCGCGTGCGAGGCCTCGTCGTCCGGCCCGGTGTACGCCTCCGTCTCCACGATCTCCCCCGCCACGCGCCGCCCTCCCACCTCCGACACGATCAGCGCGCCCAGCATCTCGCGCGCGACGACGCCGGCGGGGCGGTCGTAGAAGGAGAGGGGGAGCGGCGCCGGCTCCACAACGGCGGAGCGCCGCGCCCGGGCGGACCCGGACGCGGCGCTCCGTTCAATGCCGTCGTGCATCACTCCGCCGGCGTGCCGTTGCCGCCACGCGCACGGCCACGCCCCCGCCCGCCCCGGCGCCCACGACGCGCGGCGGCGTCACCCTCGGGCGCGGGAGGAGTGGGCGCCGGAGCCTCCGGCGCGGGCGCTTCACCCGGAGGCGGAGCGGCCGCGGCACGGGGCCGCCCACGACCGCGCTTAGCCGCGGGTGCCTTCACGGCTTTCGCCGGCGGCGCGGGAGCCTCCGCGGCCGGAGCGGGTGCCTCGGCCGCCGGAGCGGCTTCGGCGGCGCGCGCACGGCCTCGGCCCCGGCGGCGCGGCGCCGGTTCCGCCGCGTCGACCACGGGTGCATCCTCCGTGACCACCGCCGTGCCCAGCAGCGTGGGATCGGTGTCGCCCACCACCTCGTCGGCGAGCGCGGCGGGGCTGAGCGCCTCGTCCACGCGCGCACGGCCCCGGCCCCGGCCGCGACGGGCACGGACGGGCGGCGCGGGCTCCAGGTCGGTCACCGCCTCGCCCACCAGCGTGGGGTCGGTGTCGCCGATCACCTCTTCGGCGAGCGCCGCAGGCGTCTCCGCGGCGGTCTCGCCGGGAACCACCGTAGCGGTCACGTCGCCCACCAGCGTGGGGTCGGTGTCGCCGAGGTACTCCTCCGCCAGCGCGGCGACGCTCTCCTCGCCCGCGGCGCGCCCACGCCCGCGTCCACCTCGGCGTCCGCGCGAACGGCGCGCGGGACGGGCGTCCTCCTCCCCGCCCTCGTCGCCCGTGGGCTCCGCGGCGGCCGATGCTTCGCCGGCCGATACATCGGCAGACGTTGTATCGGCACTCGGTGTATCGGCAGCCGTTGTATCGGCGACCGGTTCCGGGGAGTCCGTGTGCGCGGCTTCCGGCTGAGCCTCCGGGGCCTGCGCACGGTTGGGATCGGCGGCGAACTGGTCGAGCACGGTGCCCGAACGGCGGTCGCCCAGGAGCTGGCGGACGGCGCCGGGATCTTCCTCGAGCGCGCGGAAGACGTTCTCGCCAAAGGTGTCCACCAGCGCCTCGGCCGTCTTGCGCCCCACGCCCTTGTAAGCGCCCAGGTACGCAAGCGCGCCGTCGCGGTCGGTGGGGAACTCGAAGCCGGCCGCGGCGGGCTGCGCCGCGGGAGCCTCGGCCGCCGGGGCGGGCTCGGGCTGCGGGGCGGCCGTGGCCAGCCCTGCCACGTCGATCACCTGCCCCGGAAGAAGCGGCGGCGGGCCGGAGGGCGCACCACGCCCCCCGCGTCCACGTCCACGCGCCCCACCACGCGCCGCCACCTCGGCCGGAGCCGCGGGCGCGGGCGCCGGTGCGGCCGGCTCGGCAGCGACCGGTGCGGGTGCCGGCGCCGCCGGAGCGGGAGCCGGTGCCTCTTCCACGCGCGCCACCGGTGCCTCGGCGGCTGCGTCCCCGCCCGGCACCTGGCCGGGGAGGAGCGGCGGAGCACCTGCCGCCGCGCCACGTCCACGGCCCCGCCCGCGCCCGCGGCCGGCCGGAGCCGCCTCGGGAGCCGCGGCGGTGTCGGCGGCGGCCGCCGGAGCAACGCCCTCGGCAGCCGCGGTCAGCACCGGTGCCGGGAGACGGCCGCCGCCGGCCGGGAGCGCCACCTCGTAGCGGCCTTCCGCCACGTTGCGCAGATCGATCACGTTGTCTTCGTGGGCCTGGCGCAGGAAGCGGCTGAACTTGCTGAAGCCGAGCGGCGCCTCGTCGAAATCCCCCTGCATCTCGATCATACGGCGCTTGACGTCACCGTCGCGCGCGGCCTGGCCGGGGCCGCGGACCAGCGCGCGCGTGGCGTGCTGGAGGAGCGAGTACGCGTTGCGCAGCGGGTCAGCGGCGCGGCCCGCCGCCGGAGCCTCGGCCCGCGCGGCGGGAGCGGCAGCCTCAGCGGCGGGAGCTTCCGCGCGCGGCGCCTGGGGAGCGGCCGGCGCTTGCGGAGCAGCCTCGGCGGCGGGCGCCGGGGCAGCGGTCTCGGCGACCGGAGCAGGCGTCTCCGCAGCCGGAGCTGCGGGGGCACCGGCGACCTCGGTCAGGTCCAGCACCTGCCCCGGAAGGAGCGGCGGCGTGATCCCCGGAGCGGCGGCGCGGCCACGGCCACGTCCCCGCCCACGACCCCCAGCTGGAGCGGCGGCAGGAGCGGCCTCCGCGGCGGGAGCGGCGCGCGGGGGAAGCGGAGCGGCATCCAGCTCCGCGGCGCGGTCCACCGGGGGCGCCTCGGCGGCGGCGGCCGGGCGCGGGACTTCGACCGTGAAGTCGAGATCCGGCTCGTCCGTCGCGGCACCCGCGTCTCCGGCGGGGGCGTCGGCGAAGCGCGGGCGGTCCGGGCGGCCCCGGCCACGGTCGCGGTCGCGCCCACGGCCGCGCACGCGGTCCCGGTCACGCTCGCGATCCCGGTCGCGCGGCGGCGCCACCGGCGACGCGAATCCGCTGCCGGTGCCTTCATCCTCCACCGCGATCACCTCGAACTGCCCGGCGTCGTCGCGGCGCAGGCGGATCAGGCCGCGCTCTCCCGCGCGCTGCACGAACTTGCTGAACTTGCCGAAGCCCGCGTTCTTCTCGTCGAAGCCGGGGTCCAGTTCGATCATCACCTGCTTGAGGCGGTCCACACGCATCGAGTCGCCGCGCGTGGTCATCATGCGCGCCGCGCGGCCCACCAGCACCCACGGGTCCTCGGTGGGCCCCTCGCCCATGTTGGCGCGCGACAGGCCGGTGAGGGCGTGGTACGAGTAGTACTCGTCGCAGTTCTTGACGATCAGGTCGCTGGCCGACTCCTTCATCCCCACGCCGATCACGTACTTGCCGTACTCCTTGAGCTTCATCACGCAGCTCGAGAAGTCGGAGTCGCCGGTCAGCAGGATGAAGGTGCCCATCTCGGGCCGCGTGAAGCAGAGCTCCATCGCGTCCATCGCCATGCGCAGGTCCGTCGTGTTCTTCTTGGACGACCCCCACGAGGGCGCCCAGATCATGTCGATGTTGGCCTCGGTGAGCGGCACCACGTAGTTGGGGTACCGCCGCCAGTCGCCGTAGGCGCGGCGCACCGCGATCTTGCCGCGGAACACCTCGTTGTTGAGTAGGGTCTGCAGCTCGCGCCCCAGGTCGCCGTGGGCGCCGAGGGTCACGTTGTCGAAGTCGATCAGCAGCGCCGCGCTGCGCGTGGGCGGCTGCATGGGCTGTCCCTGCGGGGACCAGCTGTTGTATGGATTGTTCATGCTCTCGTTCAGTTCGTCGTTGATGCGACGAGACCCCTCCGCCTCGCACCCGCGCGCTCAAGGGCGGCGCGGAGGGACGGCGGGAGGGGCCAGGTCGGTTCAGGGCGACGGGGCGGCGTGCGGCGCGCTCATCGTGGTCGGCTGCTTTCGCCGGCGCTTATCATGCGCGCGAGCTCCACGCGCCGCACTTTGCCGCTCCCCGTCATGGGAAAGCTGTCGAGGAAGCGGACCAGGTCCGGGACCTTGTAGTCCGCGAGCACCTCACGGCAGAAATCCTTGATCTCTCCGCCGGTAACGATCGCCCCCTCGACGGGAACGATACAGGCGCACGATACTTCGCCGAAGACCTCGTCCGGGAGCCCGACCACCGCCACGTCCAGCACGGCGGGGTGGGCGTGGAGCCGGTCTTCCACCTCGCGGGGGTACACGTTGAACCCGCCGCGGATGATCATCTCCTTGCGCCGCCCCAGGATGTGGAGGAAACCCTCCTCGTCCAGCATCCCCAGGTCGCCGGTGGTGAAGAAGCCGCCTTCGGTGAGCACCTGGGCCGTCTCGCCGGGCTGGCGGTAGTACCCCTGCATCACCCCCGGGCCGCGGACCGCGATCTCCCCCACCGACTCTTCGGGGAGAACGGTGCCGTCCACGTCCAGGATCACGACCTCCGTGCCATCCAGCGGGCGCCCCACGGTGGTGAGCTGCTTGGCGGGCGGGTCGCCGGGGCGGGTGACGCTCACCAGCGTCCCCGTCTCGGTGAGGCCGTACCCCACGCAGATCCCCGGCACCAGCTGGCCGCGGATGCGCCCCACCACCTCTTCCATCACCGGCGCCCCGGCCACCACGCCCGTGCGCAGCGTGCTCAGGTCGCGCTCGCCCCGCGAGGGCTCGCGCATCGCCATGATGAACGAGGTGGGGACGCCGTGGTACACCGTCACCCGCTCGCTCTCCAGCAGGCGCAGCGCCTCCTCCGGGTCGTCGCGCTCCTGCAGCACCAGCGACGCACCGGCGGCCATCGTCCCCAGCACCCCCATCCCCAGCCCGAAGGCGTTGAAGACGGAGCCCACGCCGAACACCACGTCGCCCTCTTCCACCCCGATCACGTCCGCGGTGGCCGCGGCGGTCGCCAGGAGGTTGCGGTGCGACAGGCTCACCCCCTTGGGCTTCCCCATGGTGCCGCTGGTGTACAGGATGGCGAACAGCTCGTCCGCCGTGCCCGCGTGGCGCGGGTAGGGCCGCCCCTCGCCGCTGGACACCAGGTCCTCGAACTGGTGGATCCGGTCGTCGTACCAGAGGTCTTCCTCCCCCACCGAGACCACGTACTGCAGGTCCGGCAGGGCGGCCAGGAAGCCCTCGAAGCGGGCCAGGTAGTCCACCCCGTCCCAGTTCTCGGCCGTGATGACGGCGGCCGTCTCCGAGTGCCGCAGCATGTACTGCAGCTCCGGCGAGGTGAACTTGGGGTTGAGCGGCACGATGACGGCGCCCAGCTTGGCCGCCGCGAAGATGGCGACCACGAACTCGGGCCAGCTGGGCAGGGTGAGGGCCACGCGGTCTCCCGCCTCGATCCCCAGCTCGTGCAGGGCCGACGCGAGCGCGTCCGAGCCGGCGTCCACCTGCGCGTAGCTGAGCCGTCGGTCTCCGAAGGCGACAAAGGGCCGCTGCGGGTTCTCGCGGGCTCGCAGCGCAAGGCTGTCTGCCACCGTGAGCTCACCGAAGCGGTCGCGTAGCGCCATGGATCCTCCGTGCGGGTGAAACGGCCATGTTCCGGGTTCGGAACGCGACAAACATACACGCCCGCCCCCGCTCGCGTCAAACCGCTGTCCAACCTCCGCAACTGCATGCCTCGCACAGAGACACAGAGGCAACGGAAAGAAAAGGAGAGGGGTTCCGAATCTCCTTCCCGTCCTTTCCGTTTCCCTCTGCGTCTCTGTGTAAAACGGCCGTTCGGGGTTATCTTCCCGCCCCGTTGCCAGGAGTTCATTCCCGCACCGCAGGGCCCCGTTTGCAGCACGTTCCGCACTACCTGCGCGACCTCAACCCAGAGCAGCGCGAAGCCGCGCTCGCCACGCAGGGCCCCGTCCTGATCCTGGCCGGCGCCGGCTCGGGCAAGACGCGCACGCTGGTCTTCCGCATCGCGCACCTGCTGCGCACCGGGGTGGACCCGCGCAGCATCCTGGCCGTCACCTTCACCAACAAGGCCGCGCTGGAGATGCGGGAACGCGTGGCGAAGCTGGTGGGCAAGGAGGCCAAGGGCGTCCTCCTCTCCACCTTCCACTCGCTGGGCGCGCGCCTCCTGCGCGAGCACGGCACGCGCATCGGGCTCCCCAAGGACTTCTCCATCTACCCCACCGGCGACCAGGCGCAGATCGTCAAGCGCATCATCGCCGAAGAGGTGCACGTCGTCGCCACCGCGGGCGAGGACGTGTACGACGCCAAGAAGATCCTCTTCCAGATCGGCGACTGGAAGAACCGCATGGTGGACCCCGCCACCGCCGCGCGCGAAGTGTCCGAAGGGATGGTCCAGGGGAACCGCACGGACGACTACGCCGTGCTCGCCGCCGCCGTGTACCCGCGCTACGAGGCTTCGCTGCGTGCCGCCGGCGCCTGCGACTTCGACGACCTGCTTCTGCTACCCGTGAAGCTGCTGCAGGAAGACGCCGAGGTGCGCGAGCGGTGCTGGAAGCGATGGCGCTACATCATGATCGACGAGTACCAGGACACCAACGGCGCGCAGCTGGAGATGGCGCGCCTGCTGGCCGGCCCCCTCAAGAACCTGTGCGTGGTGGGCGACGACGACCAGTCCATCTACGCCTGGCGCGGCGCCGACGTGCGGAACATCCTGGACTTCGAGCGCCAGTTCCCGGGGTGCAAAGTCGTCATCATGGAGGAGAACTACCGCTCCACGCAGCGCATTTTGGAGGCCGCCAACGGCGTCATCGCCAACAACGCCACGCGCAAGGCGAAGACGCTGCGCACGGGGAACGGCCCCGGCCCCAAGGTGGACCTGTGGGAGTTCACCGAGGCCGCCCGCACCGCCGAGGAGCTGGAAGCGGAGATGGTGGCGCGCGAGATCGGCGTGCGCCGATGGCACGAGCAGCTCAAGTGGAACGACTTCGCCGTCCTCTACCGCACCAACCTGCAGGCCAAGCCGGTGGAGGAAGCGCTGCGGGTGGCCAACATCCCCTACCGGGTGATCGGCGGGCAGAGCTACTTCGACCGCAAGGAGGTGGCGGACGCGGTGGCGTACCTGCGCGTCATCATCAACCCGGCCGACGAGGTTTCGCTCCGCCGCATCATCAACTACCCCACGCGCGGCGTCGGGCGCACCACGCTGATGAAGCTGGTTGAGGACGCGCGCGACGCCCGCCGCTCGCTGTGGGAGACGATGCGGCACGTGGACGAGGTGGCGGCCGTGAGCCGGGCGCAGCGCGAGCCGGTGAAGCACTTCGTGGAGACGATCGAGGAGCTGCAGGTGGAGTACCGCGCCACCGAGGCCGCCATCGCCGCCGGCCAGGTGGAGGAGCGCACCCTCTGCGGCTTCGCCCGGGAAGCCGTCAAGCGCCTGCGCCTGGAAGAAGCCGTGCGCGCCGACAACGCCAAGAGCGAGCGCGCCGCCGAGGTGCGCGTGGAAATCCTGCGCGACTTCATCGCCTCCATCGGCACCTACGAGGAGCGTACCTGGACCGCGCAGCCCCTCCCCGACGAGGAGGACGACTGGAACCCGCCCGCCCTGCGCGACTTCCTGGAGCGCATCTCGCTCAGCGAGGACGACGACAAAAAGGACAAGGAGGAGGACGAGCCGGACCGCGTCACGCTGATGTCGATGCACGCGGCCAAGGGGCTGGAGTTTACCCACGTCTTCATCATCGGCCTCGAGGAGGAGATCCTCCCCCACTCGCGCAGCGTGCAGGCCGTGACCGAGGAGACCGACGAGAACGGGATCGACCCCATCGCGGAGGAGCGGCGCCTCTTCTACGTGGGGATCACCCGCGCGCGGCACCGCCTGACCCTTTCCGGCTGCGCCACCCGCCAGCAGCGCGGCGGCTCCATCCCGCGGCAGCCCTCGCGCTTCCTCAAGGAGATCCCCGTCGATCTCATCGAGCACCGCTCCGGCCAGTCCCGCACCTCCCTCGCCCCCGAGGAGGCCAAGGAGATGAAGGAGAACTTCTTTGCGCGGATGAAGGAGATGCTGGCGCAGGGGGGGTGAAGGGGGGGTGCCGGGTTCGCCGGGGGCTGAAGCCCCCGGCTGGAACCACGGGAAGGCGGCTGAAGCCGGCTCGAGAAACGCGGCATTGAACCCGGAGTCCGCGCAGGCGGACTTTGTGCTGTTGTTGCAGCGAGTTCACTCGCCCGGGCCTTCTGAGCCCCCCAGGAACCAGCCACCATCCCCATGCCCAACCTCACCATCTCACGCGGGACCGCCAGCGAAGCCGAGCTCAACACGGTGTTCGAGGGGCTGCGGGCGCACAACGAAGCGCGGGTGGGCGATCCCGGATATTCGCCGCTCCACGTACTGCTGCGCGACGACGAAGGCGAGGTGCGGGGCGGGCTGGCGGGGGACGTGTACCTCGGCTGGCTCTTCGTGCGCTACCTGTGGGTGGCGGAGGAGCATCGCGGCGGCGGCTACGGCGAGTGCCTGCTGCGCGAGGCCGAGGACGAGGCACGGTCGCGCGGCTGCCACGCCATCTGGCTCGACACCTTCAGCTTCCAGGCACCCGGGTTCTACCGCCGCCTCGGCTTCCAGGAGTTCGGGCGGCTCGACGACTACCCGGCCGGCCACGCGCGCCACTTCCTCTGGAAGCCGCTCGGTCGCTGAGTAGGTTGGCGGGTCGGCAGATCATCCGCCAACGTCTACAGTGTACACCTTTAGCGCCGCACATTGCGTGATCACCTTTTCTTCGGTATCTTTTCGGTGTCCAGCGACGGCACACATGCCGCCGCGGGCACCCCGCTTACCCACACACGAGGACGTATGAACCGCAGCCTGGCAGCCATTCCGCTCGTCGCACTCCTCCTCTCCGCATGTGGCGACGGCGCGTCGCCGCTCGCGCCCGAAGCACCGGCGCGGAACACCACGCCGACGTACGAGTTCACCGCGCGCGCGAACACCACCGGACCTAAGGGGCAGTTCTGGATCATCACCGGGTCGCCGGAGACCTGCTCCGTGGATTTCTGGCACTACGACGCCAACAACCCCGGCTCCGCCGCGCAGATCGTAAAGAAGTGCGGAACCGCGACCCTCAATGACTGGTCTGCCGAACCGTACAACGGTGGCGACGTCAGCATCTCCGCCGATTACAACGGTGCTTCGAGCTGGCTCGGTTACGTCAGCGGCGACCTGACCACCGAGATGCTCGTCACCCAGCTGCCCGCCGGCACCACGGTGACTCTCACCCCTTACGTGAACCCCGGCTGCACGGTCACCCGGTGGAACACGAGCAACGGTTGGATCATGGGGCCCGGACCGCTCGTGATGCAGGTGGGGGGGAATACGTACGTCGAGGCCTTCTTCATGTGCAGTTGAGCTGAGCAAGCTCGCCCCACGGTGACGTGAGGGATCGGACGTAGCAAGGCGGGGCTCACATCGGGACACGGAGAGGACTTGTTCGCTCTCTCCACTTCCTCGGTGTGAGCCCCGCCTTCGATTCTCCCCGCCCGTGAGTTGCCCGGGTTCACACCTGCTGCTGCGTCCAGATCACGATGACGCCGCAGCCGACCTCGGGGCCGGCGAAGCGCGCCGGAGTCTGGCTGGGACCGCGGTACACCTCCACCGCCTCCACGGCAGAGACCGAGATGATCTCGTCGATTCCCTCGGGGCGGGCCACGGGCTGCCCGTCCAGGAAGACGGCGGGGGAGCAGGAGCGGCCGCCCGGTCCCTGCCGCCCGAGCGTCACCCCTGCCCTTCCCCCCGCCACCACCCTGCGCACCCCCGGCACACGTGTCAGCAGCTCGGACATGTGGGAGCCGCCCTTGCGGATGACCTCTTCGCGGCGCATGAAGACGCCGGGGGAGGTGCGCTCGCGCTGGTAGAAGCCCGCCCGCTCCAGACCCGGCACGTGCGGCGGCTCGGCGCGGCTGGTGATGGTGAGGGGCTCCAGCTCCACCGCCCCGGCGGAGAGGTGCAGGTCCACCGCGAGCACCTCGGCGGAGCTCACGTCGAACTCGGCGCTGGTCACCGGCTGGTACCCGATCCGATCCGCGCGCAGGCGGTACCTCCCCGCCCCGCGCAGCGCGACGGTGAAGCGCCCCGCCGAGTCCGCCAGCACCTGGCCGATCACCCTGCCGGACCCGGAGACGGCGACCACCGAGGTGGCCGGGATCGGCCGGTCCGTCGCGCGGTCCACCACGCGTCCGCTCACGCTCTGCGCATGGAGAGAGGCGGGAACCGTCAGCAGCATGAGGGCGAGTAACGGGAACCCTTTCCGAAACATGGGGCCTCCTGGAGGCGGGCACAGCGGAGATCGGGCGGCCCGGATCCGGAAGGCGCGCCGGTACGGCGTGGGAACGTCGGACAGCGAACGAGCTCTGGCGTCATGGCACCTCCTCGCGACGGCCCGCGGGGAGCGCGGGCGCGCCGTTCACCCGCGCAGGCGTTCCAGCAGAGAGGCCATGTCCTGCGGGAGCGGGGCCTCAAACGCCAGCGCCTCCCCGGTGGCGGGGTGGACGCAGGTGAGCCGCCATGCATGCAGTGCCTGCCGCCGGATCAGCGCCGGGGCGGCCCCGCCATACGCTCGGTCACCGATCACGGGGTGGCCCAGGTGCGCCACGTGCACGCGGATCTGGTGCGTGCGCCCCGTGTCCAGCTCCAGCTCCAGCAGCGACGCATCGGAGAACCGCTCGCGCACCCGGAAGCGCGTCCGCGCCGCCTCGCCGCCGGGCCGCACCGCGCGCAGGCTGGAGTTGCGCGGGTGGCGCCCGATCGGCGCCTCGATCGTCCCCTCCTCCTCCGCCACCCTTCCGCGCACCACCGCCAGATATTCGCGCCGCAGGGTGCGCTCGCGCAACTGCCGGTCCAGGTGCTGGTGCGCGAAGGCGCTCTTCGCCACCAGCAGGAGCCCCGACGTGTCGCGGTCGATGCGGTGCACCGGCCGCACGCGCGCGTCGATCTCCTGCGTCAGGAAGTGGTGCGCGATGCCGTGCGAAAGCGTGCGCGTGTGCTCGGGCGAGGTGGGGTGCACCAGGAGAAAGGGCGGCTTGTTGAGCACCAGCACGTCGCGGTCCTCGTGCACCACGTCCAGCTCCATCTCCACCGCATCCACACCCGCGCCTTCGCGCTCCCCCAGCTTCGCCGCCACCACGTCACCGGCGCGCACCTCGCGTGCCAGGTACGCGGGCTTGCGGTTCACCAGGACCCCCTTGGCCCGGGTCAGCCGCTGGATCATCCGCCGCGAGATCCCCAACGTCCCCGTCAGGATCTCCTGCACGGTGCGCCCCGCCTCCTCTTCGCGCACCGTGTGCTGCGCCCATCTGCGCGGCGGCGCCGACTTTCGTTCTTCACTCATGTACTGCAAGCCTCACACAGAGCCACAGAGTCGACAACAAGAACAGAGAAGAAAGAGTTGTTTTCTCCGTGTCCTCTCCGTTTCCTCTGCGTCTCCGTGTGAAATCGCGGTTCAAGAGCGGCCGGCCCCGGCGAGCACGGCGGCGACGGTCTCGTCGGCCACGGGGGCGCCCCAGCGGCCGTCGCGCACTGCGGGGGTGCCCACGCCCTCGATCAGCGCGTACTCCACACGCCCGTCGCGCGACTTCTTGTCGCCGCGCGTCCAGCCGATCACGTCCGCCGCGGCGTACTCCAGCGGGAGCGATGCGGGGAGCCCGAGTTTGGTGAGGACGCGCCGCAGACGCGCCGCGGTCCCAGCCGCCGTCACCCCGATGCGCTCGCCCAGCCGCGCCTCCTCCACCATCCCGATCGCCACCGCCTCGCCGTGCAGCAGCGTGTAGCCGGAGAGCGACTCCACGGCGTGCCCCAGCGTGTGGCCGAAGTTGAGGAGCTTGCGGGGCCCCGCCTCGCGCACGTCGCGCTTCACGATCTCGGCCTTGATCTCCACCGAGCGCACGATCATCCGGCAGAGCGCCTCCGGGTCCCCCGCCAGCAGCCGGTGCGCGGACTGCTCGATCCAGTCCAGGTACTCCGGGTCCGCGATGGCGCCGTGCTTCACCGCCTCGGCCATCCCCGCGCGCAGGTGCTCGGGGGGGAGGGTGCGCAGCAGGTCCGGGTCGATCACCACGCAACGCGGCTGGTGGAAGGCACCCACCATGTTCTTCCCCGCCGGCGTGTCCACCCCCGTCTTGCCCCCGACCGACGAGTCGATCATCGCCAGCAGCGAGGTGGGGAGCTGCACCAGGGGGAGGCCGCGCATGTAGGTGGCCGCCACGAAGCCGCCCAGGTCGCCCGGCACCCCGCCGCCGAAGGCCACCACCGCCGTGTCGCGCCCCAGCCCGGCCTCCATCATGGCGTCGCACACCAGCGCCCACGTTTCGCGCGTCTTGCGCGCCTCGCCCGCGGTGAAGGCGAAGACGTCCGCCCGGTAGCCGGCGGCGTGCAGCATCCGCGAAAGGCGCACGGCGTACAGCTCCGCCACCCGGTCGTCGGTCACCACCGCGTAGCGCTGCGCGGGGCAGAACCTGGAGAGGATGGTGCCGATGGAGCCAAAGATCCCCGGCCCCACCAGGACCTCGTAGCCCGGCGCGGAGCCGTCCGAGGAAGAAACGGCGATTCTCTGCTTGATGCTCATCCGGTATTCTCCGCTCGCTGCAGGGTACGGCGGTCCAGCCCCACCCCCAGCACCGTTTCGTCCGCGATCCACCGGACCAGTTCCTTGAGGTCGCCCCCGTTCTCCCCGGCGATCCGGCGCATGGTGTGCGCGGCGGAGCCCCGGTCCAGCAGGGCGGCGATGCGCTCCAGCTCCGCCGCGTCGCCCAGGCGCTCGGCATGGCCCCACACGCGGTCCACCAGGCGCTCGATCGCCGCGCGGGCACTCTCCGCCCGCGGCGCCCGCGACCACAGGTCCACGAGCTCGGCGTTCGTGCCGTCGCGCGAGGCACGCCACGAGTTCTCCCCCAGCAGCGCCTGCACCACCGGCGGCGAGAGCGTAGGCTCCACCAGCGTGCCATCCACCACCGCGGCCACGATGGCGCGTGCCAGCGCGGCGGCGGCCACCGCGTCGTCCAGCCGCGGCGTCACGTCCGTCACGCGGAACTCGACGGTCGGGTACCTGTGGTGCGGGCGCAGGTCCCAGTACAGCCGGCCGGGAGCGTCGATGCAGGCCGTCTCCGTAAGCCAGCGCAGGAGCAGCTCCATCTCCTCGCGCCCCTCCAGCCGCGGGGGCGGGCCCGAGCGGGGCCAGCGCCGCCAGATCAGCGCGCGGAACGAGGCGTAACCCGTATCGTGCCCGTCGTGGAAGGGCGAGCTGGCCGTCAGCGCCAGCAGGCAGGGAAGGTAGAGGCGCGCCACGTTGGCCACCCGCACCCGGTCCACCTCGGGCGGCACCCCCACGTGCACGTGCATCCCAAAGATCGCCTGCGTCTCGGCCAGCGCCCGGTACTCCGAGCGGATCTCCTGGTACACGGTCGCGGCGGTGAACTCGTACCCCGTCGCCGGGCTGAAGGGGTGCACCCCCGCCGCCGCGATCCTCACCCCCGCCGCCTCCGCGGCCACGGCTGCCTGAAAGCGGAGCCGGGCCAGGTCCTCGCGCACGCAGCTGGTGCCCTCGCACACCCGGGTCTCCACCTCCACCGTGTGCTCCTGCATCTCCGGCTTGACGTCGTCCGTCCAGTCCGCGGCGATGACGTAGCGGGCACGCCCCCGCAGCTCCCCCGAGTCCGGATCGACGAGCTGGTACTCCTCCTCCACTCCTACGGTCAGCTCTTCTGCGGATGCGGTGCGGTGGAGCAAACGGAAAGCCTTTCAGAGAGTTCGCGATGCCGACCAGGAGGGCGCGGGGCGCGTGGCCGAGCCACCCGCCGCGCACCCCTTACCGGTACCTCACCGCGCAACCTTCGCGCCGCAGCACGTCAGCTGCGGGGGGTCGCTCCAGCCACGCGCATCCGGGCCGCGTTGGCGACCGCTTCCTCCAGGACGCCGGTGCTGGCGCAGCTCACCGTGACCGACGAGACGGCGCGCTGGGCCGCGTCGCCGGAGACCTCGGTCTCGAGAACCGAGCCGGCGGCCCCCGCATCGCGCACCCGCGAGACCACCGAGATCCGCACGTTGTAGCGGTCGGCCAGCGCCGAGCCCATGGGGTCCGTGCCGCAGTTGAGGTAGCGGGAAACGCGGGTCTCCCCCAGCCGCCCGCGGTTCACCTGCAGCCCCGGGTTGCCGATCACCATCAGCGTGCTGTCGTACACCGCCAGGTCCAGCGCCAGGTCCTGGTACGCGCCCGGAAGCACCCCCCACAGCGTCTTCGCGGGCACGGCGATCTGGGTGCTCCGCTTCTGGATGGTGTTGGAGGTCTCCAGGTTGATCGAGGTCTCCCCCATCCCGGTCCCGTAGCTGACGTTGGTGGTCCGCCGATCGACGGAGGTGCTGGTCCCGGGATCGCCGGTGCTCGCGCAGGCGGCGGCGGTGGTCACGGCAAGGAAAAGGGCGAAAAATCGCATTCGGCCTCCATCAGGGTATGAGGGGATCACTGCGGGTCCATCCGGCGGATGGACGGGTGCGGCGGCGCGCCGGGCGTGCCGCGATTGCTCAGCCGTCCGGTACACCCGGGCCGCCAGGGAGGAGCGGACCGATCCGGCGTACGCGATGCGCCTCGGGGAGGGCGGCGAGGAGCTCGAGCGCGGTGCGGTGGAGCACCGGGTGGCGCCACTCCGGGGCCGCTTCGGCCAGCGGCACCAGCACGAAGGCACGCCGCTCGAGCTCGGGGTGTGGCAGCACCAGTTCGCGATCGTTCCGCACCTCGCCCGCGAAGTCGAGCAGGTCGAGGTCGATCGTCCTTGGCCCGTACCGCTCGGCGCGCACGCGGCCCAGCTCCAGCTCCACCCCCTGCAGCCGCCGGAGCAGCTCGTGCGCGGTGCCGGCGGCCTCCACCACGCAGACGGCGTTGGAGAAGTCGGGCTGCGGCGGTCCGCCCACCGGCTCGGTGCGGTAGAGCGAAGAGAGCCGGACGACCCGCCCGTACCGTGCCAGGCTGCGCAACGCCGCGCGCAGCTGCCCCGGAGCGTCCCCCAGGTTTGCGCCGAGCCCCACGATCGCTCGCGCGGCGACATCGGCGGCCATCACGCTTCCCCGGCTCCCAGGTGGACGGCGCCAGGGCCGCGGCCCCACACTCCTGCTTCACGATACATCCTTCCGGGGCCCGTGCAAAGAGGGCCGCGCCCCACGACGAAAAGAAAGGGAGGGCGCCGGCCTTCGGCGCCCTCCCCTTCTCCTCGTTACATCACGACCCGGGCGAGCTTACGCCTGTTCCACGATGCACGCGGACGGTACGTACTCCGGGTTGTTCTCTTCACGCTGCGGGAGCGGGAAGGCAACGTCGTCGCCGTAGAAGGTGCCCGCAACCCGGTAGTACGGACCGGACGGGAACACCTGGGTGTGCGTGTACCCGTAGTCGCGGATCATCCGGCGCAGGTCGCCCTGGCGGTGACCGGTGTTGAACATCCAGAAGGCACGCTCGCGGAACAGCAGACGCAGACGGGCGTCGCGAGCCGCGGCCGGCGTGGCCGCCCCCGCGCCCGGATCCGTCAGCGGCGGGAGCGTGGAGGCGAAGAACTGGCGCCGAGAATCCGACACGTTGGCCTTCGTGGACGGGTACAGCAGCTCGATGCGGGCAAGCGCGTTCAGACGCAGGTTGTTCATGAACGTCAGGTATCCCGCCACGTTGCCCGTGCGAAGCGCCGCCTCGGCCTGGATCAGGCGAGCTTCCACGCCCGACGCCACCGGCACGTCGTCGGGGAACTGCGCATACCTCAGGTCGAGGTGCTTCGGAATCGAAGCGGTGAACGAACCACCACTGTACGCCCAGTACACGCGGGGGTCCATCGCCCCGCGGAAGTTCAGCCCTTCCGCGTTCGGAGCCGTCACCCGCGCGGTCGCCGAGTCCCGGTTGGCGGGGGTGGTGGTGGGCGGGTTGTGCACCCGCAGGAAATAGTTGTGGGGCGCGATCGCAACGCCGCTCGAGTCCGCTCCTTCCAGGTTCGACACGCCGTACCGGCCGAAATTCTGCAGGTTGGCGATCGGATTCTGCTGCGTCGCCGAGTTGGACGAGTGCTCGATGAAGAACACGAAGTTGTCCGGCACCGCCGCCACCGTCGCCGCGGCGAGGGCGATGTTCGCGTCTCCGCCCAGCCCGAGCAGCGCGCGCGCCTTGCCGATGCGCGCGAGGTTGTCGTTCGGGTTGCGCGCCAGCCCCTCGTTGAACCGCACGACCGCCGAGTCGAACGTGGCCGCCGTGCTGATGCCGGGACCCGTCGACAGCGTCGTCGGATCCAGCGGCCCCGTCTCCGGCACGTTGCCGAACGGGAGGTTGCCGCACCAGCCCTCGGCGAGGGTGACGTATGCCATCGCCTCGACCGCCCGCATGCGGGCGAAGGAGTTCGCGCTGTCCGGGAAGACCCGGGCCACCGTCGCGGCGGCGCGGCGCGCGGCCACACGGGCACGCTGCAGCGAGACGTAAGCGGGGTCGGACGTGTTCCCGGCGAGCGGCGCCTGCATCTCGCGCTGGTCCACCGCCTGGCGGGTGGTGAACGTGTCGCCGTGGTAAAGCTCGTCCGTCAGGTTGCTGGTGGAGGCCAGGAACGCGTCCCCGCCCGCACCGCTGTACCCCACGAAGAACTCCCGGAGCGCGCCCGACACCAGGAACTGCACCGACTGCGGGTTGTCCACCTGCTCCGGCGTCACGCGCGCCGGGTCAGGAGCATTCAGGAGCTCGTCGATGTCGCAGGCTGCCAGCGGAAGGGCGACTGCGCCCACCGCGAGGAGCCGGGGAAGGGGCCGAAGCCCCTTCCGGAAGTTGAAGTTGTTTCGCATTGGCATCCTTAAAAGGTGAGGTCGACGCGCGCGCTGAACGTGCGCACCGGCGGCTGCGTGTTGAACTCACCCTGGGTGAAGTTGCTGCCGCCCGTCTCGTTGCCTTCTGGGTCAAGCCCGGTGTAGTCCGTCCAGGTCCGCAGGTTACGCCCGGAGAGCGTAATGCTCGCGCCGCGGAGGAACGGCAGGTTGCGGCCGAGGGCCTCCGGCGTGCCGAGGCGCACCGAGAGCTCGCGCCACTTCACGAAGTCCGCGTCCTCCACGTACCCGGCCCGCGTGCGGCTCGACGCCGAGATCAGGTTCGCGGCCACGTAGCGGGCCTGGTCGTCCAGCGACGCCATCGTGTCGGCGATGGCCGCGCAGGTCCCCAGCGCCGGGGTGCCCGACGCACAGCGGAAGTACTCGGTGAAGTTGACGATCTTGTGGCCGGCGCGGCGCTCGAACAGCGTCGAGATCGTCAGGTTCTTGAACAGCGTCAGGTCCGCCGAAAGCGACTGCGAGTTGGTCGGCAGCTGCGGCCCAAGGTACTGGAGCGCCACCGTGTCCAGCTTGCCCGTGAGGTCGTTGCGCTGCGTCACGTTGAAGTTCGCGGTGTCCACGAACACCTCGGTGCGCGAGATCCGGCCGTCGCGGTTGGTGTCCTCGTAGCGGTACGGAATCTGGAAGAATCCGCCCACCGCGAAGCCCTCGCGGTGCGCCTGCTCGCCGCGGTTGATCAGGATGGGGGCGATGTTCTCGCCCAGATCCTCGATCTTGTTGTTCAGCGTGGTCGCCGAAACGCGCATGTTGAGGCGCGAGTTCGCGCGGTCCAGCAGCAGCGCGTTCAGGCCGAGCTCGGTGCCCCAGTTGCGCACGCTGCCCAGGTTCTCGAACACGCTGGCGCCCACACCCAGCGACGTGGGCAGCGGGCGCGCCACGAGCGCGTCCGTCGAACGCTTCGTGAAGTAGGTGAAGTCCGCGGAAAGGCGGTCCTCGAAGAAGCCGAGGTCGGCGCCCGCCTCGTACTCCCGGGTGCGCTCCGGCCGCAGGTTGGCGTTACCCGTCTGGTTGATGACGGCGGCGAGCACGTCCGCGCCGCCGATCTGCACCGGCGAGCTGGCGAAGAACGTCTCCGCCTGGCCGAACGACGGGCGCAGGCCGGACTCGCCGTACGCCGCGCGCAGGCGCAGGTTGCTCAGGAAGCCCAGCTCCGGAAAGAACGGCTCTTCGCTCACCACCCACGACATGTTCGCCGCCGGGTAGAGGATGAAGTCGCTGATCAGCCCGCTGTTCTGGTCGCCGCGAACGCTGGCGGCGATGAACAGCCGGTCGCGGAACGCGAACTCCTGGCGCGCGAACGCACCGAAGATCTTGTCGTTGGTGAGCGTCTCGCTCACGCTGAAGAGCTGCGTGGTGGCGCTGCACGAAGCCGTGCCGGCCAGCGACCCTTCGCCGTAGCAGGTGGTGCCCTCGAAGCGCTGCTGCTGGAAGCTGGTGCCCACCGTGGTGGTGGCGGTCAGCGCCGACGACAGGTCGAAGTTGCCCACGCCCGTCAGGTTGGCCGTGTACTGGTAGTTGTTGTAGCGCTGCGAAGCCCGGTACCCACGGCCATACGTCACGTTGATCGGGGTGAACGTCGCGTCCGGACCGAAGTCCTCGTGGTCGTAGCGGGTGTAGAAGTCGAGGCCCGTGTTGGCGTTGATCGCCAGCCACGAGAGCGGACGGTAGTTGCCGTTCGCGCCCACGATGAAGCGGTCCAGGTCCTGCTCGGTGGTGAACTGCGTCACGTCACCCGTGTTCAGGCTGAACGGCTGCCCCGGGCGCGTTCCCGGCCCGCCGAACGCCTGGTCCTGCAGTCTGGGGGTGTACACCGCCGCCCCAAGCAGGCCGCCGATCAGCGGGCTGAACAGCGAGTTGTCGCCCTGGTTGAACACCGCCTGGCTCTGGATGTAGCCGGCGTTCACCTGCACCGTCAGGTCCGGACGGACCTGCGCGTTGAGGTTCGCGCGGACGTTGTTGCGGCCGAGCGTATTCGCGCTGATCACGCCCTGCTCCTCGTCACGGTCGACGGACAGGTAGTACGTGACCGCCTGCGTTCCGCCGGACAGGTTCAGGCCGGTCTTGAGGCGGTTGCCCGTCTCGAACGGCCGCGTGCGCGGGTCCATGAGCGGGTTGAACCGGTAGGCCTGGTTCTGGGTGCACAGCCCGCGCGCCCGCGACTCGTTGGCGCAGAAGCTGTAGCCCACCGTGTTGAGCCGGCCCGTCGTGTCGTTGTAGACCGGGAGAGTCCCGTTGGGGTTCGCGGCGGTAAACTGCACTGCCGTGTACGAGAACGGGTAGTCCGTGGGGTCCTTGAGGCGCCCGGTCTCCACGTAGCCGCGCCACGTGGTCTTGCCCGCGCGGCCGCGGCGGGTGGTGATCAGCAGCACGCCGTTGGCGGCCGCCGTGCCGTACAGGGCCGATGCGGCGGGCCCCTTCAGGACTTCGACGTTCTCGATGTCCTCGGGGTTGAGGTCGTTCAGGCGGCTGGGCGACTGGCCGCCGAAGCCGATGCCGCCGCGCCCGTTCGTCGCGAGCACGCCGTCCACGTAGATCAGCGGCTCGTTGGAGAGCGACAGCGAGTTGGCGCCGCGGATGCGGATGCGCTGCGAGGTGCCGGTGGTGCCGGAGGTGCCCTGGAGCGTCACGCCCGAGGTACGGCCGGTGAGCACCTGCGCAACGGTGGTGATGGGGCCGCGGTTGAGGTCGGCCACGCCGATGCTGGTGATGTTCGTGCCGGCCTCGCGGCGGCGCTCGGCCTGGCCGGTCACCGCGTTCACCACCACGCCTTCGAGCGCCACGGCCGAGGCCGCCAGCGAGAAGTTCTGGGTGGTGGTCTGGCCCGCGGTCACCGTGACCGCACGGCTGCCGGCCGCGCGGCCGATGACGCTCACGTTGAGCGTGTACGAGCCGGGCTCCACGGCGGTGATACGATAACGGCCGGCGGCATCCGTCACCGTCTGCCGCGCCGTTCCGCCGATGCGAACCTGTGCACCGCTGATCGCGGCGCCGTTCTCCGCCGCCGTCACCTGCCCGGTCACCTCACCACGTCCCTGGGCCTGCGCCAGGGTGGGGAGGGAGACCAGCGCGAGCAGCAGCGACGCGCAAAGCGTACGAAGCTTACCCATGTGTATCCTCCTGATCGTTTTCTCCTGCGGCCACCCTGACCCAAGTGTCCGGGCGGCCCGCCCGCGGGAACGGGACCCGCAAATGCCCTGCACCTGCAACCGCGACCTGCCTCCCGGCGGGTGGGGGGTCCTCTTTCGAGCGGACGTTCGTATGACCGAAGGCCGAGCGTGAAAGAGTTCCTGCCGGGAGTCCTGCAAGCTTTGTATGATCCAGATTACTGTTACGTTAGCGGCGTATCAGATTTCCGTCAATCGCCCACATGCAATTTGCGTGACGCTCGTGCAGTATGCGACACAAACGTTTTGCCCCAAACGCGCAAAGTAAACGGATTATTGGACTTGCGCACAATCACGCCGGTCAGCTCCAGCGCACCCGCGCAAAATGGCGCTTCCCCTTCTGCAACACCACCTCCCCCCCGGCTGCTACCCGCGCATCGCGGGCGGCCACCTTTTCCCCGTCCACCTGCACCGCGCCCTGCTCGATCTGGCGCTGCGCGTCCGCGTTGGACGACGCGAGGCCCACCCTCACCAGGAGGCGCGAAAGTGCGACCTGGCCGTCCTGCACCGCGAGCGAGGGCTCGTCAGCGGCCACAACGTGCAGCGGGATGTCGTTGGGCACTTCGCGCCGCCGGAAAACCTGGTCGAACCGGTCGGAAGCGGCGCGCCCCGCTTCGGCGCCGTGGTACAGCTCCACCACCCGGGCAGCGAGGGCGCGCTTGGAGGTGTACGGGTTCTCCTTCACCCCCGCCAGCGCCCGTTCCAGCTCGGCGGAGGGGAGCCCGGCCGCCAGGCGCCACCACTCCTCCAGCAGCGCGTCCGGAATGGAGAGGGTGCGGCCGTACTGCTGGTCCGGGTCGTCGGCGATCCCCACGTAATTGTCGTAGCTCTTCGACATCTTGTGGACCCCGTCGGTCCCGCGCAGCAGCGGCATCAGTAGGCAGACCTGCGCTTCCTGGCCGTACCGCTCCTGGAGGTCGCGCGCCACCAGCAGGTTGAACTTCTGGTCAGACCCGCCCAGCTCCACGTCCGCCTTCAGCACCACCGAGTCGTACCCCTGCATGAGCGGGTACATGAACTCCACCACCGAGATGGGCCGCCCCTCGTTGAAGCGCTTGCTGAAGTCGTCGCGCTCCAGCATCCTCGCCACGGTGTACTTGGCGGTCAGCTCCAGCAGGTCCTTGAGCTGCAGCGGGCGGAGCCAGCTCGAGTTGTACTGGATTCGCGTCCGCTGCGGGTCCAGCACGCGGTGCACCTGCTCGGCGTAGGTGAGGCCGTTCTCGCGGACCTCTTCCTCGGTCAGGGGCGGGCGCTGGTCGTTGCGCCCCGTGGGGTCGCCGATCAGGGCGGTGTAGTCGCCCATCACGAACACCACGTCGTGCCCTAACTCTTGAAACGTTCTAAGCTTACGTAATGAGACAGCGTGCCCTATGTGGAGGTCCGGCCGGGTGGGGTCGAAGCCCTGCTTCACCACCATGGGCTTCCCCTCGCGCACCGAGCGCTCCACCTTGCGCGCCAGCTCGCCTTCGGGAACGATCTCCAGCGTGTCGCGCCGGATCTCGTCCATCTGCTCGTTGGCCGGGGCGAACCGGTTGCTGGACATGGGTGCCGGGTGGGTCACGCGGTTGATCGGTTTTGGTGGAGCCCGTCAGTGTAGCCGGTGCCCGTCTGCGCGCGCAACCCCATACGGAACATATGGCGAACGAATCCGTCTTCACCTTCCACACCACGCATCACGCCCTCTGGGCCGAGGAGGTCGCCGGGGAGGCGGGGATACCGGTGGAGGTGATTCCCGCGCCGCCGGCCGCGCAGGCGCGCTGCAGCCTGGCGCTGGCCACCCTGCCGGAAGACGTGCCGCGGCTGGCGGAGGAGCTACGCGCCGGGGGCGTCCCCTTCGCCCTCTTCGGCTGACGCCTCCCCCGCGTGGGCGCTCCAGGCGGTGAAGTACCACTCCATCCAGTCGTAGATCGAGGCCATCCCCTCCTGCATCCGCCGCATCGCCCGCTCGCGCTCGTCGTGCGGAAGGAGGAGCGCGTCGCGGATCTGGAGCGCGCAGCTCTCGGGGTCGTACGGGTTGACTAGCACGGCGCCCTCCATCTCCTCCGCCGCGCCGGCGAAGCGCGAGAGGATGAGCACCCCGCGCGTGTCGGTCTGGCTGGCGACGAACTCCTTGGCCACCAGGTTCATCCCGTCCTGCAGCGACGAGACGATGCACACGTCGGCCATCCGGTAGAGCACCGCCAGCCGCTCGGGCGGGAGCGACTGCTTGAGGAGGTGCACGGGGCGCCACTCCGCGGTGCCGAAGCGCTCGTTGATCCGCCACACCTGCTGGTCCACCTTCTGGCTCAGCTCGTCGTACGCCGCGATGTCGCTGCGCGAGGGGACGGCCACCTGCACGAAGGTGAAGCGCCCGCGCAGCTCGGGATAGCGGTCCCAGAGGAGCTCCAGCGCCTTGAGCTTCTCGGGGATCCCCTTGGAGTAGTCCATCCGGTCGACCCCCACCCCCACCATGCCGCCGCCGGGCGCGTAGCGGGCCCGCAGCCGCTCCATCGCCGCCTCCGCTCCGGGAGCGGTGGCGGCCGCGCGGAACTGCTCCACGTCGATGGAGATGGGAAAGGCGCCCACGTGGCAGGTGTGCCCTTCCAGGGTTGCGGTGCGCGCCTCCATGTCCACCGTGGCGCCGGCCAGCTCCGCGGCGCAGCGCAGGAAGTTGTCCGCGAAGCCGGCCAGGTGGAAACCCATCAGGTCGTTGGCCAGCATCCCGCGCAGGAGGAAGCCGGCCTGCGGCGCCAGGCGGAAGACGTCGTACGGGGGAAAGGGGATGTGCCAGAAGTGGGCGAGCGCCAGCCCCGGCCGCCGCGCCCTCACCAGGAGCGGGGCGAGCGCCAGATGGTAGTCCTGGAACCAGACCACCGCCTCGTTGCCACTCACCTCCTCCAGCACCGCCTCTGCAAAGCGGCGGTTCACGCGGCGGTAGCGCTCCCAGTAGCGCGAGCGGACGCGGGTGAGGTCGGGGCGCAGGTGGCAGATGGGCCACAAGAACTGGTTGCTGAACCCCAGGTAGTAGCGGTTGACGTCGTGATGGGTGAGCCAGATGCGGCGGAGGGTGTACCCGGGGTCTTCGGGGGGCACGCGCACACGCTGGCCGGCGTCCACCGCCTGGGCGTCCGCCTCGCCGCTCCCCCACGCCACCCACGTCCCTCCCAGCGCCTGCATCAGCGGGTCGAGCGCCGAGGTCAGCCCCCCGGCCGGCCGCCCCACCTCCACCTCCCCCACCTCCTCCGACCACCTGTGCTCGTACGGCTCGCGGTTGGACACCACCACCAGCCGCCGCCCGCCGAACAGGCTGCGGAAGAGGGGACCCAGGTCTTCGGGGGAGATGGACATGGGCCGGGCGAGCGGCAACGGGCGTGCCAGGGGGGGAGTGCGGAACAGCGGGGAATAGGGAATGGGGAATGGGGACAGGCATGTTTTGCGTGCGTGGGGCGTGGGGCGGCGCGGGGGCAGGCACGGGCAGCCACGCGGGGCGGCCCCTACGCGGTTCGGGTGCGGAGGGGCGGGCGTCGCGGTGGGGGAAAGGGCGGGCAGACACGCGGGTCTGCCCCTACGGGTGTCGG
>DASVQP010000020.1 GCA_036389135.1 Longimicrobium sp. | reverse complement strand
ATGCTGTCCGGGCGCGGGGCCTCGGCGACGGGGGCGACGACCGGCGCGATCTCGGCGAGCTGGAGCTTGGGGACCGGGGGGCGCAGGGTGGAGAGGTCGGCCAGGGCGAAGGAGGCGCCGCCGCGGGAGTAGGCGCGGTCGCGGAGGTAGCGCATGGCGACGGCGTCGACTTCGGAGGGGTCGGCGCCGGCGCGGGCGAGCTCGGCGCGGACGGCGGAGGCGAAGTCGCCGGCGCGGCCGTAGACGTCGGGGTACACGTGCAGCTTCTCGCCGCGCACGCGGGCCACGCGGTACGTCACGCGCATGCGTACGGAGCGCGCCAGCACCGTCTCGCGCGTCTTGCGGTCGTTGCGCGCCAGGCGGTCGAGCTCGGCATCGCTGATGGCCGGATCGGCGATGCGCTTGAGGCGGCGCGCCAGGTCGATCACGTCGCTGTTGGACATGCGGATGCAGCCGTGCGACGCCGGGGCGCCCAGCCGGCCCTCGCTGGTGGTGCCGTGGATGTAGATCAGCTCGTCCATGTGCAGCTTGACGCGGCCCATGGGGTTGCCCGGCCCCGGCGGGGTGCGGCGGCGCTTGGCGGCCCACGCGCTCCCCGGCGGCGGGTTCCACCACGGGTTCCAGATCACCGTGGCGAGCAGGTAGTCGCCCACGGGGGTGGAATAGCGCGCGGAGCCCACCGACACGGGGTAGCTCTTCACCAGCGAGTCGCCCTGGAGCAGCTCCAGGCGGCCGCTGGGGATGTTGACCACCACTTCCACGCCCTCCACGATCTGGCGCTTGGGCTTGGGCGGCACCACCACCGAGTCGGGGACGTCGGTGAAGGCCGCGCCCGCGCTGCCGGGAACGGTCTGCAGGGCGGTCTGCACCACCTCCGCCCCGCCGGTGGCGCGGAGGACGACGGCGGCCGAGACCGCCAGGACGGCGATGATGGCGAGGGCGCGCACGAGCTTGCTGGACATCGGGGTACCGCGCAGGAGCTGCGGGAAAGGGTGGCGCTGTAGCGGTTTACGGCGGATGCAAGAATTCCGCCGGGAGGGATGCCGGGGCGGGGTGGGACGGCCGTGATGGTAAGGAAGATAGGAGCGGGGCGGGGGTTGGTCCAGTGGGACGGGTTTTGGGGAATGGGGAAATGGGAAATGGGAAATGGGAAATGGGGAATGGGGAATGGGGAATGGGGAAATGGGGAATGGGGCAGCAGGCAACCACCCGACGGCTTTCCCTCTGTCATCCTGAGCGACGCGCTTCTCTGTTCTTTCCTTTTCTGCGATGGCGGGCGCGGAGCGAAGGATCTACTGCGCGTTCCGAGGGGTCCGCACGTCACGCCGTCCTCTTGCCTCGCCGGCTAGATCCGTTCGGTCGCCGCAGGAGTACGGCGTGCGATGGACGCATTCGTGGGGCGTCTCCCTCAGGATGACAAAAACCAACGCACTCACGCACTTTCCCCTCACCCCAGCGTGAAGTGAAACGTGGTGCCGACCCCCACCTCGCTCTCCACCCAGACGCGGCCGCCGTGGGCCTCCACGATGCCGCGGGCGATGGGGAGGCCCAGGCCGGCGCCGTCGCGGCGGGCGTGGCCCTGCCAGAAAGTGTCGAAGAGGCGCGGGAAGTCGGACTCGGGGATTCCCGCGCCCGTGTCGCGCACCCAGAAGCGCACGGCGCCGTCGTCCAGGGCGGCGCCCAGGGTGATGACGCCGTCGGACGGGGTGAACTTGAGGGCGTTCCCCACCAGGTTGCTGAAGACCTGCAGGGCGCGCTCGCGGTCGGCGCGGACCAGGGGGGCGCGGTCCGGGGGGACGGCGACCAGGTGGATGCCGCGCTCCTCGGCCAGCGGGGTGAAGAGCTCGGCCGCGTCCAGCACCAGGCGCCCCGGGTCGTGCGGCTGCGGGGCCACGCGCAGCTGCCCGCTCTCGATGCGCGCCACGTCCATCAGGTCGCGGATCAGGTGCTCCATCGCCTCGGCGCTGCGCACGATCATGCGCACGCCGTCGCGCGCCCACGGCGGAAGGGGGAGGGTGTCGTCGCTGAGGATGGCGTCGGCGTTCAGGAGGACGGCGGTGAGCGGGTTGCGCAGGTCGTGCGAGACGACCCCCAGCACCGAGTCGCGCGCGCGCACCGCCTCCTGCGCCTCGCGGTAGAGGCGCGCGTTGTCGATGGCCAGCGCCGCGCGCCGCGCCATATCCTGCGCCACCGCCAGGTCCGCCGGGCCGTAGTGGCGGCCGCTGTCGCTCATCGCCAGGGTGATGGAGCCGCGCGTGCGCCCCCGCGCCGTCAGCGGGACGATGATGAAGGACTTCAGCCCGTTGCGGCTGAAGCTCTCGCGGTGGCGCTCGTCGTGGGAGAGCCGCTCCTGCATCTCCGGCGTGAAGTTGGGAACGAGGAGCGGCTCGCCCGTCCTCACCACGCGCAGCACGGGGCGGCGGTCCAGGTCGCCGTCGGGCGGGTTGACGGCGTCGTGGATGAGGGATGCTTCCTTTTTCGGGTCGTGGTGCGCCACCGCCACGCGCCGCGTTCCCCCATCCGGCTGCACCACGTCGATCAGGCAGTAGTCCGCCAGCTCGGGGACGGCCAGTCGCGCCAGCTCGCGGTACGAGCTGCCGTAGTCGAACGAGGCGCTGAGCAGCGTTCCCACGTCGGCCAGAAAGGCGGCGCGGCGTCCGGCGGCTTCGGCGGCGGCGCGGGCCTCGCGCTCGCGCTCCAGCAGCTCCGCGCGCACCCGCTCGCCCGCCTTGCGGCGCGAGATGTCGCGATAGATCCCCCAGATCGCCACCTGCTTCCCGTCCACGAAGACGGGGCTCCCGGTCACGTACACGTCCAGCGGACTGCCGTCGCGGCGGGCGCGCACCGTCTCCACCCCCACGCGCTGCCCCATCATCACCTGCGACGTCATCTCGGCGCCCTGCTCGCGCAGGCCGGGGGGGACGATCAGGTCGTTGATCGGGCGACCCGCCGCCTCCTTCGCCGTGTAGCCGAACATGCGGGTGAATTCGCCGTTGACGTCCAGCACGCGGTCGCCGGCGTCCAGGAGGGCGATGGCTTCGGGGGATGCTTCAAAGAGCTGGTCCAGGTAGGCGCGCTGCAGGGTGAGCGCACCCTCGCGCTCGCTGAGGTCGCGCAGCACCACCAGCCGCCCGGCCGGTGCGCCGCGGTCGTCGTGGACGCGGGTGACGCGGGCGTCCACGGCGCGTCCCGCATCGTCCAGCTCCAGCCGTGCGCGCACTCGCGGCTCCGCGCCGGCGCGCGCCTGGTCCAGCAGCGGCCCCAGCGCGGGGACGAGCTCGCAGGCGCGGCGGCCCAGCCACCGGTCGCCCTCCACCCGCAGCAGGGCGCGGGCGGCGGGGTTCAGGTCCAGCACGCGGTCCTCGTCGTCCAGCACCATCACGCCGTCCGGCAGCTCCTCCACCAGCGTCTCGCGCGCCACCGGCATCACGTCCAGCAGGCGCAGGCGGAAGATGGCCCAGAAGAAGACGAGCCCCGTGAGCGTGAAGAGGAAGGGCATGGGGTTGGCGGGAAACCTCACCACCTTGCCCACGTGCAGCACGTTCCCCACCCACGGCACCAGCGCCGCCACGCCGATGGCGACGGCCTGCCTCCGGTAGATCCTCACCGAGCGGATGGCGCGCAGCGAGAGGAGCGCCACGCACGCCGAAAGGAGCGCCCACGAGTACCCCACGTGCAGCCAGAACCCCCACCCCTCGCGCGAGTCGATCTGGATGTAGCCGCGGCGCGGGACCAGGGTGAAGCGCGCCCAGAACTGGAAGTGGAGCGGATTGGTGAGCGCCATCGCCAGCGTGAGCAGCGGGATGGCGGAGACGAGCGCGATCCTGCCCGGCGTCAGCCAGCGCTCGTGGCGGGTGTACTGGAGGGTGAAGATCATCCAAGCCAGCGGCACCACGATGGCGCCCGCCTGCGTGGCCTCGGCCAGAAAGAGCTTCGCCTCCAGCGTCGTCGCGGCGCGGTACAGGCCGTAAAAGAACGACCACCAGGCGCACGAGGCCATCAGCACCACGAACCCCACCGCCGCCGGCACGCGCCGGTGCGCCCACGCGAACACGCCGAGCCCCGCGCACAGCGCCGCGGAGACCATCAGGGGGACGAACTCGGGAGTCTGCTGCCAGGTCATTTCTGGAACACGGATGGGAACGGCAGTTTCACACAGAGCCGCGGAGGGGCAAAGAAAGGGCACAGAGGAACGGCACGGAGTTCTTTTCCGTTCTTGTTCTTTCCTCTGTGTCTCTGTGTGATGTGGTGGGGGGTGGTGGAAGGTGCTCTGGATGTAAGGTTTGCGCAAGGAGGCCGCCTTGCGCGCGGCGGGGCGGGCCGCCATCGTGCCGGACACCCGTGTTCGTGCGATCCACCCCGGCACCCCCGGCTCCATGCGCATCACCAACCGCCGCCGCGCCGCCGCGGCGATCCTCGGCCTGCTACTGGCCGCGCCCGCCGCCGCGCAGGTAAGGCCCGCGCCCGCGCCCTCGCCGGACAGCGCCACGCTGGCCGGCTTCCGCTGGCGCAACATCGGCCCCAACCGCGGCGGCAGGTCGATCGCCGTGGCGGGGAGCACGCGCCGGCCGCTGGAGTACTGGTTCGGCGCCACCGGCGGCGGCATCTGGAAGACGACGGACGGCGGCACCACCTGGCGCCCCATGTCCGACCGCGCCTTCAGCAGCTCCTCGGTGGGCGCCATCGGCGTGTGCGAGGCCAACCCGGACGTGGTGTACGCCGGCATGGGCGAGGTGCAGCTCCGCGGCAACATCATGCCCGGCGACGGCGTGTACCGCTCGGCCGACGGCGGCAAGACGTGGGCGCACGTGGGGCTGCGCGACGCCCAGATGATCGGCCGCGTGCGCGTGCACCCCACCGACTGCGACCGCGCGTACGTGGCCGCGCTGGGCCACGCGTTCGGTTCCAACCAGGAGCGCGGCGTCTTTCGCACGCGCGACGGCGGGAAGACTTGGCAGAAGACGCTCTTCCGCAGCGAGAACGCGGGCGCGGTGGACCTGATCCTCACCCCCGGCCGGCCGGACACGCTCTACGCCTCCACCTGGGAGGTGGGGCGCACGCCGTGGGCGCTCTCCAGCGGCGGGCCGGGGAGCGGTCTCTTTCGCTCGACGGACGGCGGGACGACGTGGACGGAGCTGACCCGCAACCCGGGGCTGCCGCGCGGGATCCTGGGGAAGATCGGCGTCACCGTCTCCGCCGCAAACCCCAACCGGCTGTGGGCCATCGTGGAGGCGGCGGAGGGGGGCGTCTTCCGCTCGGACGACGCGGGCGCCACCTGGACGCGCATCAACGACGAGCGCAAGCTGCGGCAGCGCGCCTTCTACTACTCGCGCATCTACGCCGACCCGCGCGACACGGCCACCGTGTACGTGCTGAACGTGGCGTTCTGGAAGTCGACCGACGGGGGGAAGACCTACAAGGCGATCCGCACGCCGCACAGCGACAACCACGACCTGTGGATCGATCCGCAGAACCCGCAGCGCATGGTGCAGGCGAACGACGGCGGCGGCAACGTTTCGGTGAACGGCGGCGAGAGCTGGACGGAGCAGGACTACCCGACCGCGCAGATGTACCACGTCGTCACCACGGGCCACTTCCCCTACCACGTCTGCGGCGCGCAGCAGGACAACTCCACCGCGTGCGTGCCCAGCAACGGCAGCGGGCGCGAGTGGTACGCCGTGGGCGGCGGCGAGAGCGGCTACATCGCCCCGCGGCCGGACCAGACGGACGTGTTCTACGCGGGCAGCTACGGCGGGCTGATGACGCGCTTCGACCGCCGCACGGGGCAGCGGCGCAACATCCAGATCTGGCCCGAGAACCCGATGGGCTACTCGGCGTCGGACATCCGGGAGCGCTTCCAGTGGACGTTCCCCATCGTCCTTGCGCCGCGCAACCCCAACGTGCTCTTCGCCGCGTCGCAGCACCTGTGGCGCTCCACCGACGAGGGGGAGAGCTGGACGCGCATCTCCCCCGACCTCACCCGCGGCGATCCCAAGACGCTGGGGCCCAGCGGCGGCCCCATCACGCTGGACCAGACGGGGGTGGAGACGTACGGCACCATCTTCACCGTCGCCCCCTCGCCGCGCGATTCCATGACGATCTGGGCGGGATCGGACGACGGCGTGGTGAGCGTGACGCGCGACGGCGGACGCTCGTGGCAGAACGTGACGCCGCGGGGGCTCCCCGAGTTCGCGCGCATCTCGCTGATCGAGGCGTCGCCGCACGACCCCATGCGCGCCTACGTGGCCGCCAACCGCTACCAGATGGACGACCCCGCGCCGTACGCCTTTCGCACGGATGACGGCGGGCGCAACTGGACGCAGATCACGCGCGGCATCGCCGCCGGCCACTTCGTGCGCGCCGTGCGCGAGGACCCGACGCGCGCGGGGCTCCTCTACGCGGGGACGGAGCACGGGCCGTACGTCTCGTGGAACCAGGGCGCGCAGTGGAGCTCCCTCCGCCTGGGGTTGCCGGACGTGCAGGTGAGCGACCTGGTGGTGCACGGCAACGACCTGGTGGCCGCCACGCACGGCCGCTCCTTTTACGTGCTGGACGAAATCAGCCCGCTGCGGCAGCTCACCGCCACCTCCAACCGCGCCGCGCACCTCTTCCGCCCGGACGACGTGGTGCGCGCCGCGGACCCCGGCGTGAGCGTCTTCTACTCGCTCCCCCGCAATCCGCGCCGGGTGACGCTCGACTTCATGGACGCGCGCGGCACCGTCATCCGCTCCTTCAGCGGCACCCCGGCGGACACGGTGCGCGGCGCCGGCGGCAGCGGCTCCCCCGCCGGCGGCGAGGACGAGGACGAGGACTCCCCCCGCCGCCGCACCGATCCCAAGGCGCCCGCGCGGGCGGGGATGAACCGCTTCGTGTGGGACCTGCGCCACCCCGGCGCGACCGACTTTCCGGGGATGATCCTGTGGGCCGCCGGCACCAACGGCCCGCGCGTGCCGCCGGGGCGCTACCGCGTGCGGCTGACGGTGGACGGGCGCGCGGTGGGCGCGGAGGAGTTCAACGTGCGCATCGACCCGCGCCTCACGGGCGTCACGCAGGCGGACCTGGAGGCGCAGTCCGCGCTCGCCCTGCGCGTGCGCGACCGCACCAGCGACGCCAACCGCGCCGTGATCCGCATCCGCGGCATCCGCCAGCGGATCGACCAGCGGCTCACGCGCACGCAGGACCCGGCGATCCGCTCCGCCGCCGACTCGCTCAAGGCGCGCCTCTCCGTCATCGAGAACGCGCTCTACCAGACGCGGCTGCAGAGCAACCAGGACCCGCTCAACTACCCGATCCGCCTGAACAACCAGATGGCGGCGCTGCTGGGCGTCATCGAGAGCGCCGAAGCTCGCCCCACGCGCCCCACGATGACGGTGTTCGAGGAGCTTTCCCGCCGCCTCGATGTCCAGCTCGGCGCGCTGGACCGGCTGCTGGCCACCGATCTGCCGCGCCTCAACACGCTCCTCCGCGGGCGCCGGCTGGCCCCGGTGCCGTCCAACCCACCCGCGCCGCGCGCTCCTGCGGCGGACGCGGGACGGGCGGGGGAGGAAGAGGAAGGCGAGGGGGAGGAAGGGGAGGAGAGGTAGCAGAGATCGCAGGCCCTCTCCCCCGCTCGTTCCTCGCTGCCCCCTCCCCCACAAAACAACCTGGGGGAGGGGGCGGTTGCGTGTATTTGTGTTCGCCCTCGGCGAAGGATGTGGGGCAGGCGCAAAAAAACCCCCGGAGCCGTAGCCCCGGGGGACCCAAGAGCCGAAGCCCGTTTGGGGATGATCTGAGTGGAAAGTATGCCTGATCGGCGCCTGCATCAAGCTCATGTGGCAGTTCTTGCGCTTGACTTGCGGCTGCATCGGGGCCATCATGGGCGCCGTCGCGGGGGTCCGCGGTTGGACAGGAACCAGGAGGATGAATTGCACGCCACCACTGCCGGCGCGTGGCCGGCACCCTTTGCCCCGAGCGGACGAAGCACGTCCGTGTTCTGCGCGCTGCTGGCGCTCTGCCTCTGCGCCGCACCCGCCGCCGCGCAGCAGCCCGCACCGCCCGCCCGCACCGGCGAAGCCATTCCGGAGCCCGGGTTCTGGGAGCGCCTCCGCGCCGAGGCGCGCCGCTTTCGCGAGCTGAACGCGAATCCCTTCTCGTACGCCACGCGCTACCGCATCTCGCACGAGCTGGCGAGCTCCATCCACGATGCGGCCCGCACCGAGGGGATCGACCCCGAGCTGGCGTTCCGGCTGGTGCGCGTGGAGAGCAACTTCAACCCGCGCGCCCGCAGCTACGCCGGCGCCATGGGGCTCACGCAGCTGATGCCGGGCACCGCGCGCTCCATCGACCGCCGCATGGCCGACCGCGCGCGCCTGCTGGATCCCGAGGCCAACCTGCGCGTCGGCTTCCGCTACCTGCGCACCCTCCTGCGCCACTACGACGGCGACGTCCGCCTGGCCCTCCTCGCGTACAACCGCGGCGAGAACAGGGTGGACCGCGACCTTCGGCGCGGGCGCGACCCGGAGAACGGGTACTCGGGCAAGGTGCTGGGGCGGGGGGCCGACCGGTACCGCGGCGCGGGGGTGGTGCAGCAGTAGGGGGCAGGAGACAGGGGACAGGGAAAGACGGCCCGCCGCGACAGTGTCATGGCGGGCCGTCGTGCCTCCTCCCCAGCCGTGAACGGGGGCACTCACGGTCCCGACTTTGCAACCCTCCCCGGGCCTGGCGGCGAGCCGCCCCGGCGCACACACCGCAGACGGAGACCGACGAGCAATGTCCTCGATCAACCGCCCCCTGGCGGGGCCCACGCTCAGCTACGACCTGGCCGCGGAGGCCGCGCGGCTCCGGCAGGATCCCATGTACCAGCAGAGCGGCAAGCTGGGCCACGCGCTCGTCAAGAATGGGCGCTTCCGCGTCATCCTCACCGCGCTGGCCGCGGGGCAGTCCGCCGAGACCGCCAACGCGGATTCCGCGATGAGCATCCAGGTGCTGGAGGGCTCGCTCCAGGTGCGCGCCGAGGGGGGCGAGCAGGAGCTGCGGCAGGGGCAGCTCATCTTCACCGCGCCCGGCGACGCCCACGACATCCGCGCCGCGCAGGACTCGCTCATCCTCATCACCGTCTCCGCCCAGAACGACGACTTCCGCCCCGGCGAGTCGCGCACCGGCTCGGGCGCCAACCCGTGATGTCGGCGCGGGATCGCTCCTGCGCCACCACGTGAGGGCACCCCGGGGGCGCAGGCGTCCCACAGGGGGGACGGGTGTGGCAAGTGGTTGCACTGCTTGCACCTACGGAGCACGTGGCACCGCCCTTGCCCTGTGTGGACCGCTCAACGGGGTGACGACGACGGAAACCAGGAAGGAGATCGAGCCATGAAGGCCAGAATACTCGGGCTGCGGTTGGTGGCGCTCGCCGCGATGCTCTCCGCCACGGGGTGCGCGCAGGCAGGGGCGCTCGGCGAGATCCTGGGAGGCGTGATGGGGCCCCAGGGACAGGGGCAAGGGCAGGGACAGGGCGGCCAGGTGGTCGGCGAGATCCAGGGAATCGACGCTCGCCAGGGGATGATGCAGATCCGCACGCAGAGCGGGCAGACCGGGAACGTGTACTTCGACCAGAACACCCGCGTCGTCTACCAGCAGCGCGAGTACGCCGTGACGGCGCTGGAGCGCGGCGACGTGGTGGCGTTCCAGGTGCAGCAGGACCAGCGCGGCAACGCCTACACCAACTACATCCAGGTGCAGCAGAGCGTACAGGACCGCACCGGGCAGAACACGCAGCAGCAGGGCGGCGTCTACAACGGCGGCACGGGGGGCGGGACGTACGGCAGCAACAACGTCCAGCGCTTCGCGGGCACGGTGGGGTACATCGACACGCAGCGCGGATCGTTCGAGCTGCGCACCCAGAACGGCGCGGCGCAGGTGGCGCTCCCCTACGGCGCCAGCGCGCAGGACGCCCAGCGCTTCCGCGCGTTGCGCAGCGGGCAGAGCGTGACGCTCGAGGGCCAGATGGTGGCGCAGGGGCGGATCGACCTGGTGCGCTTCATCAACTAGGCGGCTCCACGGCCGGATACGGACAGGGGGCGCACCCGGCGAGGGTGCGCCCTTTTCCGCGTGTGTGCCCAGCATGAACAGTGGTCCGGAGGTGAGAGTCCTCCCGGAACTTGGTCGTAGGGACCGAAGCGAGCCGCAAGGCGCCGACCGTGAGGGGAGCGCTGAAAGAAGCGGGGTAGCGAACCCGTCGAGCCGACGAA